>CAYWMG010000090.1:0-3238 GCA_964459245.1 uncultured Candidatus Bathyarchaeia archaeon | reverse complement strand
AGATCCAGATTGCCCCCGAGTTGTCACGATTTGGCCGAGTCGAGACGGCAAGCTGTTGACGATTTGAAGACGGAAGGCATCCTTCGGACTCCAGAGATAATCAGGGCCATGAACAAGGTGCCGCGAGAAGAATTCTTGCCGGCTGATGCGAAACCATACGCCTACCGTGACTCTCCCCTACCGATAGGATGGGGTCAAACCACTAGCGCCCTGCACATGACTGCCCTCTTTTGCGAGTACGGCGAAATGAAGTTGGGACAGTCGGTCTTGGAGGTGGGCGGTGGTTGTGGCTACATGAGCTGTGTATACGCCGAGGTTGTCGCACCTTCCGAACAGAAACAAGAGACCTGGGGCCATGTCTGGACTGCGGAGATCGTGCCTGAACTTGCTGAGTTTGGAAGAGAGAACGTCGAGCGATTAGGATACTCGGATAGAGTCACTTACCTGGAAGCCGACGCGTCCGACGGATTGAAGGGAGTAGGACCATTTGATTTGATCATAGTCACCAGTGCCGCCCCTAACATCCCCTCAGGGTTGGTGGAGCAAGTGAAAGTTGGCGGTATGCTGCTGATTCCGGTTGGCGCCCACTTTGGCCAGGAACTAATCAGAGTTAGAAAGAATCCTGATGGAAGACTGTTTCGCGAAAACCTAGGCGGCGTAGTCTTCGTTCCAATGAAAGGTAAGCGTGGCTGGTAGATCCGCCGCCCCATCGAAGAAATTTTGCGCGTTTCACTCCCTGATTCAATGCACCAAGAACAGGTAAAGGTGAGATCTCGGAGATGCTGCTGTTTGTGGGTAGTAGTTAAGCACGAAGTGGTACCGGTTATAGTTCCCACCCAAATAGAAGCGGTAGAGAGCGCCGGAAATATGTAACACGATGAACAGCGTCGAATTACCGGAAACGTAAACGAACCATACTGCCCCGTCGTACAGCGTGACGTTTACCGTGACGCCTCTCGTGTTCAAGACCATCGATGTTCCCGCTACGTACCCCTGAAGGTCGACTGAGGAAATCTCTTCGTAATGATATCTGGCGGAGAATAGGGTTGGATCAATGCTGAGTAGATATTGCATATCCGGATTTATTGTCTTCATCATCGCCACGTTCAATGAAAATGTCCCAGTCAGTGCAGGAAGCGTAGTCAGGGCGTTAGGCTGTTGATTGTAAACGACCTGTTCTCCCTGGAAATAATAGGTTGCAGCTACGAGGAGAACGCAAGCAAGAACCACACCTATGAATTTGCTTCGGTGCTTCACGAGATTGAGTAGTGATGTTTTTCGCATAATGACACGATCGGTGATGAGCTATGTCTGTTACGCACTACTAAGCATGTTCAAAAATATAGATTCACGTTCTGGATGATCGTCTCTTTACTCTATGAACCAAGAGTCCATATTCTTACCTCACTATCACCCCTCTTACAATAGGTATGAGGAATGGACTTCAAATTTAGCCCAGAAGACGAGTTGTTTCGAAAAACTGTGCGAGAATTCTGCAAGAAGGAGATAACCCCATTCTCACGTGAGATGGAACGGAAAGGTCGTATGCCCGACTCGGTAATTCGAGGGCTGGGCAAGATGGGACTATTTGGTTTAGCAATTCCTCAAGAGTACGGTGGATCAGGAGTCGGCGCAACCATGGCCGGCATAGCCGGAGAAGAGATTGGGCGCGCAGATCTGAGTTGCTCCACAGCAGTCCTCTATCTGGTGCCAGTTTGCTGGAGCCACGTTCTCTCAAAGTACGGGACGACTGAGCTTAAGAAACAGATTCTGCCAAAGATTGCGTCCGGTCGAAGTTTCCTAGGGATCGCAACCACGGAAGCAGGTATGGGATCTGATCTAGCCAATATGACGGTAACCGCGAAACGCGTTGGGAATGAGTACGTCTTGAACGGAGAGAAGATGTACATTAGCGGAGTCCGCGAGACGATGGAGCAGATGCCTGAGGGAGGCGGTTACCTCACTCTAGCGAAGACTGACCCCGCTCAGGGAACGAGGGGGATGTCCTTCTTCTACGTACCTTTGAACAAGAATCCAGGCTTGTCAGTGACGTACATTGAGGAGATGGGTCGAAAGGGGATGTCTGCCGGCGGATTCTTGATGAAAGATGTGCACGTACCTGTAGATTGTAGGCTTGGAGAAGATAACAAGGGCTTCTATCAAGCCATGGAGGGTTTTGATTACGCACGCGCCGTCATCGCGGCCGTCTGCGTCGGCGCCACCATGGCTGCGTTGGATGCAGGAATTGAGTACATTAAACAACGAAAAGCCTTCAACCAATCCATAGCCCGTTACGAAGGAATTCAATTCAAACTAGCAGAAGACTACGCACGTATTGACGCCGTCCGCCTCCTAACATACAGGGCACTCTGGATGCTGGATCAAGAAGCGCAAAACAAAACATTTGGTCGATTCGAAGTCTCAAAAGCGATTGCTGAGGCCAAGATGCTAGCGCCGGTCATAGGTTTCGAAGCGATAAATGACGTACTACAATGGTTCGGAGCATATGGATACACCCTTGACTGCCCGATTGAGATGGCACTGCGTGGCATTCGATCCTACATGCTAGCAGAGGGAACGACGGAAGTGATGAAGCTGATTGTGGCCCGAGAATTGCTGGGTAAGGAGTACATAGCCCATCACTAACGCTATTGACAATCTCCCTCTTCGTTCTTCTACTACACTCTTGTCTCACTGATTGGTGACGACCGAATCTGAGTATTGGCCAAAACCATGAATTCTACCGCATGTAGACTCACGGGGGCATCTGGCTTTGACAGTTCAAAACTAAAAGGAATATCCGCACGATGGAATCAACACTGGTACTCAAACTAGTTCTAGTTCCAATTCTAATTGGCCTTGTGAGTATCGCAGAGCGTCGGTGGGGCCCTACTGTTAGTGGGTGGCTGATCGGTCTTCCTCTAACGGCAGCTCCAGTCATTCTCGTCTTGGCGTTAGAACAGGGAATAGGCTTCGCCATCAAGGCGTCTCAAGGCACCATTCTAGGGTATATCTCACAGGGCGTATTCTGCCTGGCCTATGCTCGGCTCTCATCTAGGTACAATTGGCCATCCGCCGTCATCTTAGGATGGGGCGCCTTCTTCACGTCCACCGTTGCTCTGAATGGTGTATCCGTTCCTCTGATCATTTGTTTCACAGTAGTCATCGGATTTCTCGTACTGGTCTTGAGATTGTTTCCCAAAATTGCTTCAGTTGTCTCACGCCGCGAAACGTCATC
>CAYWMG010000089.1:0-3976 GCA_964459245.1 uncultured Candidatus Bathyarchaeia archaeon | reverse complement strand
CCATTTTGGCAATGGATTCTGACTTATCTAAGGCCATTTCAACGCAGGCTACGGCCATGTTATTGCCTCTTACATTTCGGCTTAGATCAAGAAACTGTTGAGGGCTCGTAATGTCCATCTTGAAGAGTAGCGGAGCTAGGAATTGACAAATGACGTAATTGGCTGACGCAATGGTTTCTTCACTATACCACGGCCCATGTCCGGCTACACATTCTCCGTAGGCTGTTACCCCATCCTTATGGACAATCGATATCAGTGCCTCTTTGAACTCTTCCGTACCAATGCTACTTTCAAATGCAGATACAAGTGGGATCTTGATCGTGCGTAGCTCCATCGAATCGATTGGCGTCAATTCAATAGATTTCGTTCCACATCATCCTCAGCAGCTTGATGATCCCTTTTGGGCAGTTCTACTATAGTGATTCTGGAGGCGGGGCAGATAAATAAATGAGAATGGGTCATGGTACGAAAGAGAATTAGAGATGCAAATGGACGCAGGCAGAGTAGTGTTCACAAAATATTACGAAATCAAATGCTGAATGGTTAGAAACATTATGCTTCGCGGTTCTGATTCCATTTGTCTTGACAAGATGGCAGAACTCTTATGGAATGGAAAAAATTTATCCTGCAAACGGGATAAGCCAATATTAGTATCACTTACGCAGCCACTTCAAATCAATGCAGATCCGGTGGCGCTATTTTCTAGCACGAAATATGTTAGCGATGTTAGAGCCTTCTGGGGCATTCCTAGTGAAAAGTTTTGGATAGTTGGAGCTGGACAAGCGGCTGAGATACGAGTTGAAGGCCCAGAAAGATTTCAACAAGCACTCACCAAGCACCAAAGCTTGATGAATTCAGCAGTGTGTGAAGATGACGTTGGACCGGGTCCAATCTTTATTGGTGGATTCAGCTTCAACACGGGGAGTCCAGTCAACGAAATTTGGCAGGGGTTCTCTGAAGGCATCCTTACGCTTCCACGATGGCAATTCGTGTCGCAACGAAACCATCGATGGCTGACCATGAACGTAATAGTACACGGGCATATGGAATTGGATTCATTGCTTGACGATCTCTCCACTCAAGGCTCTGCCCTCCTCCAAAAACGAGGCGGTCTTCCGAACTTTGACGGAGCTCTGCTGAAACCATCCACCAACCATTGGCAAACCAATGTGGAACGGACGCTGGATGCGGTGAAAAGTCGAAAAGTCAGAAAGCTCACTCTGGCCCGCACTGTGAATGTGAGCTCCGAAAAACCAATCCTGCCCGAACCCGTTTTGCAGCGCCTCATACAAGATTATCCGAAATGTCGAATCTTCGCGTTCTGTCGAAATGGATCGTGTTTTCTGGGTGCTTCACCTGAAGAGTTAGTCAGCCTTCATGGTAAAATTGTAACTTCAACCTGTCTAGCAGGGTCTGCTCCACGCGGGACCTCCAAGAACGAGGACTCACGTCTTTCATCTTGGCTACTGGAGAGCGAGAAAGAGCGAAAAGAACATGTTATTGTGGTTGACTGGATTTCGAAACGAATGAAAAAACTTTGCAGTCAACTAGAGTGGAACGACGTTCCGCACGTAATCAAGCTTGATAATATTCAGCATCTCGAGACTCATTTCGCTGGAGTGTCAAAGAACGCTAAGCACATTCTAGAATTTGTAGCTGCACTTCACCCAACACCGGCCGTTGGTGGGATTCCTTTACGACCTGCTCTGGAATTGATAGGATTCCTCGAGGAGTATGCTCGCGGATGGTACACCGGGCCAGTTGGATGGATTGACAGGCACGGGTGTGGGTCGTTCGCTATCGCAATTCGCTGTGCGTTACTGCGTGGCAACGAGGCGTTCCTATACGCTGGGTCCGGCATCGTGGCTGGTTCAGATCCTGACCGGGAATACCAAGAGACGGCCATTAAGTTCAGGCCACTGCTTACAGCACTAGGGATTGCTTGATGCCTCGCCCGTCAAATCGCAACTTCGTCTTCTCCGAAGCGTTTGTTGATGAATTGGCAAGGTCTGGAGTGCAACATGCCTGCATAAGTCCCGGCTCGCGTTCAACGCCCCTAGTCATGAGTCTGGCACAGGAATCGAGAATTAAGACTTGGATTCATTTAGACGAACGGTCCGCAGCCTACTTTGCGCTCGGAATAGCCCGTGCCCTTGGTAAGACGGTAGTTATACTGACCACGTCAGGAACCGCTGCTGCTAACCTCTTCCCTGCCATCGTTGAAGCCCACTATTCACACGCACCAGTACTAGTCCTAACGGCTGATCGCCCTCCGGAACAGTGGGAATGGGGAGCAAATCAAACGATCGATCAAACAAGAATGTACGGTAGCCACGCCAAGTGGTCCGTAAACATGCCCTCGCCCGAGGTTACGCCCGACCTTCTAAGGTATGCCCGAGCCATGGCGTGCAGAGCTGTAAGCACGACTATTCAGCCTCCAGCAGGAGCCGTGCACATCAACTTCCCATTCAGAGAACCACTAGTACCAGAACATGTTCCCAGTGACCTGCCTGAACGCGGACTCCCACAGTCAGAAGATGCTTGGGAAGGCAGAAAACAAGAAAGAGCCTACACTCAGATCCAGATTGGAAGGAGCTCTTTGAATAGAGAGCAAGCTGCACAAATAACGGCCAAGCTTCAAAAACTGAGAAGAGGAATTATAATATGCGGTCCCCAAAACGATCCCGTTCTCCCTTCCCAACTGACAACCCTTGCCAATCAACTGGGCTTCCCAACTCTTGCAGACCCTCTCTCCCAGATGCGTTGTGGAACTCATGATCGAAGACTGATCATCGACTGCTACGAAACCTTTCTCAATTCAGAAAAACTGGTAACTGCACTGGAGCCGGAGGTAATCCTAAGATTTGGAGCAACTCCAACCTCCAAAGCTTTACTTAACTATCTCAAACATCATCATCGCGCTTACCAGATAGTGATCCAAGAAACCGGTTGGCCTGACCCATTACATTTGACCACAAACATGGTTCAAGCCAACCCTTCACAAGTAGTAACGGATCTCACAACAGGTGTTCTGATGACACCTGACAAAGATTGGGTCGAACGATGGTTGACTGTCGCTGCGACAACACGAGCAAGCATCACTCAGCAGCTTGCCAACGTTAATGAAATGTTTGAGGGCAAAATTTTCGCTGAACTAGCGAGCTTATTCCCCTCCAGAGGAGTTCTCTTCGCAGGCAACAGCATGCCCGTACGTTACCTCGACAGCTTCTACCCATCAACATCACAGCAGATTCGTTTCTTGGCAAACCGTGGAGCTAGTGGTATTGACGGCGTTGTATCCACTGCTCTAGGCGCTAGCGCCGTTCTACAGGCTCCAACATTCCTAGTCCTTGGAGACCTCTCGTTCTACCATGACATGAATGGGCTCTTCGCCGCAAAACAGTACCAGCTCAAGGCCACCATTATAGTGGCAAACAACAACGGTGGCGGGATCTTCTCTTTTCTGCCTCAACGAGAATATCCGCAAACCTTCGAGAAATATTTTGGTACACCACACGATCTCACTTTCGAGTCGGCAGCTCGCCAATACGGTCTCACGTACTACAAAATCACATCCTGGCACGATTTCCGAACGCATATTGCAAAAAGCCTTGACAGTTCGAGAACGACAATCCTGGAGGTGCCGGGAGACCGAGAACGAAACGTCGAGTTCCACCGTGGCATATCCTCCGCCGCGGCAGAGGCAGCTGAAACGAGCATGGAGCAGGCATGAGTGTTAGTCAACGGTGTCAATCTTAACATCAGAATAATTGGTTCAGGCGTTCCGACCGTTGTAGCGTTACATGGGTTTACTGGAAATATGACCACCTGGTCATGTTTTACTAAAGAGGCACAGCAAGAGTACACGATCGTCACCGTTGACTTGTTAGGCCACGGCGGATCAGACAGTCCGAAAGAACATGAGCGATATAGCGTTGAGCATTCAGCTAATGATATCGCCGTAATACTTGACACT
>CAYWMG010000088.1:0-19914 GCA_964459245.1 uncultured Candidatus Bathyarchaeia archaeon | reverse complement strand
GGAGTTCTGAGACGTCTGCCGTTGCAACACCTATTCTTCTGTCGTCTGCTCCATAATAAACGAAAATTTTCCCGTCTAACAATACTGCTCCGCAGCAAAAAGCGATATTCTTCTCGTAGTCTTCTCTGGGTTCAAGGATAGGGCGTCTTACCTTACACACCTTTTCTGGATTGTTTCTATCGATGAGTGCTAGCCCAATTCTATACGTGAAGCTCTCATCTACTCCGTGATACACGAAAAGCCATCCTTTTTTGGTCTCGATCGGAGGTGCTCCGGAGCCTATTTTCTTGTACTCCCATTTCTCTTGTGGGCTGACAACTATCTTGTGGTAGCTCTTTGACCAGTCTTCTAGACTGTTTGAATATGAGATCCATATGTGTGGGGGAATGCGGTGGTATATTGCATATTTCCCTTGGAACTTTCTTGGGAACAGCACGCAGTTCTTACTGTCAACTTGAGGGATTGGAAAAACCGGTTTACTCCATCTCCATTTATGATTGAGAAAACGGTTGACCGGAATAGAAGTTATCGCCACCTGGGCTAGTCTCATCTTGCTACACTGTTCATACCATCTCTGCACTCTACCAAAGGCGGTGTAACACATGTAGAAGTTATCCTCAATTTTCGTTATTCTTGGGTCCTCACAACCAAACGCCTCGAAATGGTGCGTTGGTGAAAAAATTGGTGTGTCATGTCTGTAATCTATGTGGCAGCCATCTGAACTAACGGCGTACCCAAGCCTGGATACACCGTCCTCACCTTGCGCTCTGTAGACAATATGCACTTCGCCATTTTCGTATACGGCAGCGCAGTTGAATACTCTGCTTGATTCCCAGGAATGATTTCCTATGGGCTCGAGTATTGGATTTCCTGCGTATCTCTCTAACAGGGTATCCATGGTTCAACAGATCTCGCTATCTGCTTGTGTTCTTCACGATTGAGTTTCGCAGCTTCGGCAAAGATCCAGGCATAACCCTTCGCGGTTTGTCGCCATTCAACTCCTTGTCCATACTCCTTCGCGCACATTTCGAGACTCCGTTTCAATGATTGGTTACATAGGATCCGATCGATTTGTGTGGCAATTGATCTATCATCGTCAAACCTGCAGAACAACCCTCGACCTGAAGAAAGAGTCTCCTGCGCGAAAAGCGTAGGAGTAGTTACTATCGCTTTCCCATGTGCCATTGCCGCAGTCAGCGTACCACTTGATACTTGATCTCGACCACGGAAAGGAGCCACGTAGACGTCGGAAATGCTCAAGAACATCGAAAGCTCTCGATCTGACACAAACTTATTGATGAACATCACGTTCTCATCCAGTCCGAGATCGATTACTAAATCTTCAAGCTCCTCTCGATACTTCTCGTCATTCTTCTGTCTCAGAGTCGGATGAGTCTCGCCAACAATGAGGAAGAGAATGGAGGGGTGTTTCTCAATGAGACGCTTCATCGCGTTTATTGCACAATCGACGCCTTTCGCTGGGCTGAGAAATCCTACCGTCGAAACTATTGTTCTTCCTGATAATCCAAGTCTCGCTTTTTCTACAGAGGGATTACAGTGAAATGTCAAAGGTGCACCGTGGGGGATTATTTTCACTTTCTCCACAGGCACTTTGTACACTTCAGTAACGAGTTGCGCTGCCTTTCCAATAGTGACCACAACGTACCGGCTTTTAGAAGTTAAATCAACGAAGATCCCCCTCGCCAGTTGTGGAAGATCCTTTAGAACGGTATGGAACGTTGTCACTAATGGTTTTCGCAGAGACCTTGTGAATCCAAGTATATGCCTTCCCCAATCTCCACCAAATATGCCATATTCGTGTTGAAGACTAACTACAGAACACTCGGATTGGTTCAGCAAATCCGCGGCCTTACTATACTCGGACGGATTACTTGCATTGATTACGAAACTCACAGGACGAGCATATTTACAATTTAGTTTGGAATCATCTATCGCGAACACGTCGTGCACATAACTATTATGGCCTATGAATTGCACCAGATCTGCGGTATAGTGGGCTATTCCGCATTCTCTTGGAGGATAGGTGCTAACGTGAGCAATGTTTAGGCGACTTATGCTTGCCTCCATACTCTCGCCACTTGGGAAAACTGAATTGACAGTTGACCTCTGCAAGGGCTACTCTCCTTAACGGTATAAGCAGTCGTAACATCTGACGTTACAGACTGCACAAGTTCATCGATCTCGGCGTTCTAAGTCCAGCTCGGTCTTGTTCCCACATCAAAAAAGCCGTAATTATCAAAGCTTCTTTTCTGAAGTTTGCTAAACGTTCTCAGCAGCCAACTTCATAAATCCAGTGCGTATTGATTATTGCACGTGTTCAATTTTGGATAGGGAGCGCAGAGGGCTGCCATCCAACTTGGATCATCGGTTGGGTGCCGAGAATGGTTCGCATAGAGTCGATTGATGACATCGAGCCAGATTTGGATAGAATTTCTGATCCCGCCGTTGTGAAGGATCCGGTCATGCCTATAGTTGACTCACTCCATGATCCTGTGGTGCGCAGGATGCTTAATACTGATCCAAATCTTGAACGTCTTAGGTACCTTGCTATCCTTGCAGTCTCGACTGAAATAATGGTCGGGACGGGGAGCATTCAAGTTGATGGAAAGGCAACATTCAACCTTAGGCAACTTTGGCGGGTCGCAACTCATTTGGGGCTCGATTTCGAACGCTTCCGCGGTGCTGAGCGTGTCTTCAGGATGCTTGAGGGCTCTGGGCATGTGATAACGATACGTGATCAACGGACGGGCTTTCGCACGCAATACAGCCCGACGGAGCTTGGGATATCTCAGGCAGCCTTGACGCTTGACCGGTTGAGAAGATTTCAAGGGATGCAAAGATCCATTGACGAGGAGGCCGTCCAACCTCCTAAAGTGTACGAGGTTATTCTTAATCGCAAACTTTTCACGATCGGAACCGGTGGAGAGAACACCCTCTCTGTAGATGACCCCTACATGTCGTTCAAACATGCGCGTGTTACTTACGATTCGGGACGCTGGATGTTCGAAGATCTGGATAGTGCGAATGGATCATGGAAGATGGAGCCCAACGCGCTGACTCGTGTACATTCCGCAGAATTGAGTGACAACGATCTCTACCAATTAGGATCGATAGTAATCAGATTCAGAATATCTCAAACATGTGGAATCCTCTAGAAACTCGTTCGAATACATGCTCCACCTGGTAGTCGACCTCTTCCCGTAGCAGTTCCACGTTTATAGGCCTGCGCCCTTATGATTGTCTCGCACACTATTTCAATGTGAGAAAGTGGGCGTTTTACATTCTCCGAGTTTCTTACCACAAAAGCGACAGTAAATGGAGTTAACAATTTGCATTCGCGAATAGAGTGTTCTAGGATCGTGTGCTGGGCAAAATGAATGCGGTCCAGTGTGGTTGCATGCACCAGTGCAAGCACAACAGGGTTTTCCGATTAAGCGCGCTGCAACAGCGATAGCGAGCGATGCTAGATAAGAGAGGAAGCCCTTTGAATGGCCTGCTTGCGTTGCTTCGGTTGCTTGGCTCGCGAGATAGGCAGCCACAATTGCAGTCCCTGCCACAGCCAAACCCGTAGCTACGACCACTAAGGCGGATGTGGGGATGTCAGAACTCGGCGTTGGTATGCCACCAAAAATGCAATAGACTCCATCATCATGATACGGAGGGACATCAGCGCAAGTAAATCGTACTGCAATATTCTGACTCGTGAAATTGGATGGGATCGAATAGTGTTTTATTGCAGGTTGTTGACCTAGTTCAATCTTTGGCGTCTCAAAACTATCTAACGTATAGATTCCAATCTGCGTCTTTAGCTGGACCTGCAGCATTGTTGGACTTTTTGCTCCCCCGAGAGTGAGGTCTAGAGTCCACTCCCCCTCTTTGTCCGGCAACTTGAACAGGTCGCTCTCTAAATAGGCCGTCGCACCACCGGGCACATCCAAGTATGCGGAATGTTTCATTCCCCCACTGCCCCAATGTACATTCCCCCAATCCCCCAATGTACCATTGGAGCTTCCCCATCTGGGATACCCCTTAATTCCGCTCGGCTTAAGGACTCCTGGCGTCCAACCCGTTAATCCGTTGCTAAAGTCTCCATTGTGAATAAGACTCTGACTCACGCTCAATTGTGCCGAGCCAGGCGAAATGAACAGTTGTATGGTCAACACTAGAAGTGTTGCGAATAGAAAATGGGTCATCAAACTTTTTTTTATCAGACGGCTTTTACGACTGTTCATGCGTCCAGCCCTGAACGCTACATATGTTCAATTAAAATGGGATTGCTTATAGCAGTGCCGGAAAAAGGTTGGAGTACGCAATTCCAAAAAATAGGTTTTAGACTAATCGTAACTGCACGCATTATGCATGCAACATGCTTACAGCACGTTTGCTAAATGAAAGTGGCTACTCCAATAATGATCAAGTTGCAACAGTTACTCGCCACAATAAATCAAGATGAAAATCGGCAAGAAAACCGCCGAGCGTTCAGAGTACCTATTCTGGATACTTTGGTTCCTGAAGGACTATCCGTTCCTTGCACGTTGCTGATCGCCGCGGAGGTGGGAACCCAGAGCGAGTTCCTTTCCAATGAAATAGTGCGTCATCATCTCGCTAGTAATCCGAAGGCGAAGGTTTTGTGGTTTTCACTCGAAAACTTCGTCAGTGACCTTCGTGCCAGGATCGATGACAGCATGGTGATGAGTGAAAACCAAATTGAATTCATTGACTGCTATTCAAGTCAAATCGGCGTCAAGAGTGCAGAACATTACAGCGCTGACCCATCTAACCTGCCGAACCTCGGAGTTGTTACATCGACGGCAATTTCTGAGATGAGAGATAACAGTAGCCTTGTCGTTCTGGACTCACTCACCTCACTCATTCAGAATGTGGGCGTGCGGTGTTCTACGGCATTCTTCAAGTGGCTAATTGCTAAGGCGCGCGTGATTAGAGCGGACATATTAACGACGCTGAATAGATGCGCGTTCAGCGAAAGAACACTGGCTACTTATATCGACATCGCCGACGCGGTTCTTGAACTCACCATGGATGATGAACATTCAACTAACAAAATTCGCATTCGCAAGGCCCAAGACGTGAAACATATTAGAAGTTGGCTTCCGTATGAGATTGATTTCTATCAACGCCTGCTACGGTGTGAGATTGTGAAAACAGCAGGAGTCGAGTAAGGCAACAACATCAGATCGCCGCACCAAGCACTTCTAGACATGGGATGCCCTCCGACGGTTAAAGCAGGTTATGCAAAAGGCCATACCCTAGAGCTTATGCAGTTTTCTATTCCAGTAATTCCTCCACATTATTTGAGTGAGTATACGTTCTTTTTCGGAAGAATTTCTTTCTCACACGCAGTAAATATGAATTTACGCATTGATCGCGATGTTCATCTCGACGCATATTGATGGAATGGCAGTGGAGATGGAGGGCACGAATGGTGTTTCGCCTCATGCCTCTTAACGTATTTTTTTGATTCTGCTTTCAACAGTCCGTTTCCTTTGTGCCGGTGATTCCGTCTTTCTCTCACGGAGTGAACTCGGAGGAACCCTAAACCCACTGCCAGCGAAATTATTATCATAAGCCACTGAACTTGGAACTCGGGATTATCTATTGGAGCGATGGGGCATGACTGGTAACTTTCAGGCGTGACGTTCGTAAGTTGCATGAATATTAGGCCAGGCGCGTAATCGTTCGGTTTAGGAGTTACGTCGACTACTCTTACAGCTATGTTAGGCATATACTCGAAATTTACCGGCCCGTACTCTGGGTAATGTATCCAGTAACTTACAGTGTCACTTGTAACCGTTAAACCTGGGTCTGTGAAAATCGGGTTCAGTGTGCTTGGATAGCTTGGGTTATACTGCGAATACTGAAATTGCAGCGTGTCACCGAAGAAACCTGATTCAATCAGAGGACCGGTAAAGGTCACTTGCACATCTGTGCATAGCCAATACGGAGGACCAAAACTGATCGAATAACTTGACGTCGTTGTACTGCTAACGGTGAATTGGGCAGAAGCGAAATCACTTCCAGGCTTGCCGATGGCTCTAATCGTGTATGCACCAGTGGCAACAGTGGCAACATTGAACGTAGCGCTCAGTATTCCGTTTGAGATGGAACAGGTGGAAGCGGTTACAGGATTACCGGATAGTGTGCAAGCATTATCGCTTGCTAGGAAACCGGAACCTGACACTTGAACGGTAGCACCAGCCTGGGCAGAAGAAGGAGTCAGTTTGATCGATGGAGCGGGAGCGTTGACGGTGAATTGGGCTGAAGCAGAATCCTCGGTTGGAGTACCCGTAACCTTCACACTATAGGAACCACCTGCCACATTGGCGACGGTAAATGCTGTCGCCGTTAATGCTCCATTGGAGACTGAACAGGTCTGAGATACGACTACCTTCCCTGAAATTGAACAGGCCGTGTCGCTTGTTGAGAAACCGGAACCTGACACTTGAACGGTCGACCCGGCCGATCCAGAGTTTGGATTAAGTGATATGGATGGCACCGTAATAGGGTCAGTTGAATTAGCACTGATCTCGGGCGTTGTCTGAGTGGAGCTTGTTAGGCTAGTTGTTGAAGTTGTACTTGATGAGGTCGTGGTCTGAGTTGAGCCTGTCGTGACTGCCATAGTTGAGGTTGAACTAATTGATACTGCACTTGATGTTGTTTGAGAGGACGTTGCCGTCGTTTGCGTAGTGGGCGATGTAGAGATCGACTTAGTGGAGCTTGCGGTCGTCGTAATAGGTGAAGTGTCACTTCCCTGCTTGGAACTTGTTGAGGTAGACCCTAGAAGATTAGTGGTTGAAGCAATGGTCGAATTCATATTCTGATTAGTTGAGAGTAGTTTCGGAGACACATAGAAAAGGTTCAGCGCACTAAAATCAGTAGCTGCCATCGTCTGGTTGATTGCTGGATTACCAAGTAACGATAACCCAACAAGTAGAACAAGAATTATTGAAATGAAACGTTGCGAACTCCGCAACTCCACACCACCAAAAGTGATTAAATTATTGTGGTCGTTGATTCTCAGAGGGTATAAACTTTGGTAACGCTTGCTGTTGCAACAGAAGAGAGGTTGTTATCTCGTACTCTTGAGAAATCGCTTCCAAAACAGCTACCTCATGCCGGTCGATTGATTCGGGCGATCATACAATAGTTTACACCCATCTTCGCCATGCCATGGGTGGAGGGACCTCCAGTTGGCACTAGTGGAACTAATCGAAAAAGTGCCTATGAAACGCTACACCTGCAAGCCATGCCCAAACCCAGATGCAGCTCTTGTCGGTTTCTGTTCAATATGTGACCTAGCTCCCTTGGCAGAAGGCGAATGGTTTCCGCAAACACTCAAGGCAGACAGACATACGCCACTAGGAACAATCAACAAACCGCGAACAATAGACTGTTGACCATGCGTTTTTCGTGGGGACCCACATCGACACCATTTTTGAACTCCAAATCTTCGTTCGGCAAAACAAGTTAACGCTTTCTAGCTACCATTCAGGTCCAGTCCAGGGGTTAGAATTATTGTGAATTTTGGGTTAAAAGATGCAGAGACGTGCCTTAATTCAGCTATAGCTACAGGGTAAGGGTTCTTGATTGTAACTTTAGGGGGAGTTGGCTGGCATATTGAGTCATCCTCAGCTAGGCGCGGATGGCTTTCTGCCATCTCAGGAATTGTTGTAATGAGGAGCAAGGTGCAGAACAATTCGAGGTTCTCTCACGAGATAGAATCCGAGTGAAAGGTCTGAGGTAGCCTCAGTAGACGTTACCAATTCGATTGTTGAAATAAATCAGATTCGCATGCTACAATCGCTGGCTAGACAACTAAAAGTCGTTAATGGCGAAATTGTTTCTGTTCAACCAATTTCACCTTCAGTCTCGGCGAAGTCGAGTTTGTTTCAGTCTTCTAATCGAGTCTTTTATCTCTTCACGCGTCACGTGCAACTCCTTCACAGCATCACTAATTTTTATGGAGCCCCCTCTTTCGATTATGTATTTGTGTAACTTTTGATCAACACAGGTAGCTTTTTGATTGCGCGCTTTCGTGTAATTCTTCTTAGATAATTCTTTCCATTCACAGATTGTTTTCTTGATGATCATGGTAGTTGGTGCAATGACTCCAATGATTGCCACGCCCAGTGTCAAAAAGTATGCCCAGTTTAATTTCCATCGCGTTTCAATTTGCATGGGAGCAGTTACAGGAAAGCTGACGAGCGTCTTGCCAGAGGATAATGATCCAGTCCAGCCGTCGAAGACGTACAGGATACCATTCTTGTCTTTTGCTTCGTTTCTAACTTGGAGGGTCGCAATGTCGCCTGAAGCGAACCATCCTACTCCTCCTGGTGGTTGAAGAATTGACGAAGCGCCAACGGAATTGGGGATTACTTCAACCTTATACTTAATCGCATAAGTGATGTTAATCGTTATGTGTTTTTCCAACGTTACTGGAGGAGGAGGGTTCAATCCTTGAAACGCATAACGTATGTTCTCACCACTGTTGCTCAATACAAACTGGTCTTGATCGACGACACATTCGAATGTGGAACCCGCTATGAATTCACCAGCAGGGTAGGCCACTGATCCAATTACGTTGAGTGGCTCCTTCTCACTGCCCTCAACGCCAATCTGCAGCTTCGTTGACATATCAGCCGGTAGGTTTGTCTTTATTGTGACTACGACCCACTTGTCATAATATGCCTCAAGGTAGGTTGGTCTGGTCAAAATGATATCATACACGCCTGTTGTTGCATTAACAGGTTTCATCAGTTGGCCAGTTGTAAGATCTTTCCATTCCCTCAACTTGTAATTGACATCACTAGTCGTTATGTAGCTGGGTGTGATTGCGAAGCTTACCAAGGCACCCTGAGACAGGAAATCATTGTATCCCTGAGCGGGGTTGAAATGATCATTTGTCTGATCTGTTCCATTTACTATTAAGACTAGTTTGGAGATTATCTTCTGTGGCAGGTCGCTTGATATTTTCAGTCGGTGTTTGATATCATAGCTAAATGTGAAAGAGGTAGCACTCATAGCAGCCCCTGTCCAAGAACCAACTGCCTTACGGTAATCTTGGCAAGAATATAGAGTGTCTCCCGAAACGATCTCCTTTGAAACCGATATGATTCTGGTCTTGTCTGATATTGTTAAGCTTCCTAATCCTGGCCCAAGATTCTCGATGTAGCTGTCGTCAAGATAGAGTGGGGTTTGTACAGTTGTTGGCAAGTTTTGAATTTCAACGGTGATGGTGTATGTGTTTTGCTGGACAAATATTAGTAAAGGTGTGCTAACTGTTACCGAACTGTTCTCCTGCGATGTTGCGACTATTGTAACCATGTACGTGCCAGGTTGGGTCAGATTCGGGACGTTTAGTGTTAACTTGGACACAAGCGGTGTGTTTCCAGATAACGGCGAGAACTTTCCTGATACAAAATTATTACTTGGATCTTTTATCGAAACGGAAACTGGGTGTGGGTTGTTGCTATTTACAGCTGCAACTGTGAGGGTTACCTTAACTGAAGCCCTTGACGCAACGCTTCTCGTTGGGTTATCAAGTGCAATGCTGAGTCGTAGCGGAATCCGAAACTGGATATCGTCTTGGCATGACTGGAACGTGTATGTAACTCCATTCGTTGCAGTGTAGGAGTCGCCGCCTTCATACGTCCCTCTCAGGTAATATTTACCGGGTTCGAGCCCATGCAGCCACGCATATTGGAACCATCCTGGATCCAACGAGGTTTTGTCATCGGAGTAGGCCTCACCGATGTAGTTCGTCGAGACGGAGCCTGTTGTCCACCAATAGAACTTTACCTTCGTCGCATTCAATGGGATGAAGTTGCCTGAGGGGTCACGATATTGTAGTACCCCTCTTATGTTCACGACACCCCCACTTTCATAGGCTGTGAAGTTGTATATTCGCGTGCTCTGGTCTGCCGCTACAGGTCTTGCACCACCGGCAATTAATGCGACAACCGTCAGCAGGAAAACAGCTATCGTTGCTAGTTTCTTTAACTCTTTTCCACTTCTAATAGTCTTCCAGTCCTTGTTCAGAAGAGTGTTGGAACTTTGCTTGCCTTGTAAGTCAGAGTCGCCATATTTACGCCGGTACGTCACAGAGTTTCGTGCACAAGGCTATCTCTCGGTCGATGACTTATAGGGCTCGTTCCGATGGCATAACGCTACATACGCGCACCACGATAGGTAGAAACAATTGCCTTCGCTCAATAGAGCCATGTTTGGTGATGAACCAGCGGTGTCATGACGTTGATCGCTGCGACCAATAGTAACTCGATATGAACTTCCAGTCTTTTCAATCACTTTCACAGCCAAATTGTGGGCGTTGTCATTGAATGTTTGGCCGACCTTCCAGACGGCGTCTTCCAAGTCTGAGACGCCCGGATCACCATCCATGACGCGCACGGGGGCAATTGTCCGACTTTCGTTGACGTACGTGATCAAAACTCCCGTCGCAGGTAGCGCAGAGTCAAATCCAGTCTTCGTTCTCACCTCAACTAGGTAGTATAGCTTCGGATTAGGGTTGCTAGTGAGG
The DNA here is from genome assembly GCA_964459245.1 of uncultured Candidatus Bathyarchaeia archaeon. Lineage (GTDB taxonomy): Archaea > Thermoproteota > Bathyarchaeia > 40CM-2-53-6 > 40CM-2-53-6 > FEN-987. The sequence goes on along the minus strand of CAYWMG010000088.1, from coordinate 9,338 downwards.
GGTATCTTGACAGAGTGTACGTTATTTGAAATAATTTCGGAGGGATCGATTGTAAACGTGGATACCTCTCTAGGATCGGCAATTGCGAGCAGTGGTCCACTAATAAATCCCAGTTGAATTTTGGCCCAAGCTGTCATATGTGCGGGCAGGGAACCTGGAGGGTCGCCGTTCCATGATCCCTTATCCATTAATTCCCAAGGGCCCAAAATCGGTCTGCCTCTTTGTGGGTCATTAACGTTATTGTAAAGATCAGGTACTCCCAAGTTGTGACCAAACTCTACAACCCAGACACCATTAGGCACATATGGCGGCTCCTCTAATTCGGGAACGATATTGAATCTAGAAATAGTTTTTGAACTTGTTCTGACATTTGCATCAAGATATGTGACTGACCATACATCGTTTGTCATATGACTGGTTTCTTGACCTCTTCCGGAATGGATGAATGCATAGTAGTCGTAATTGTTGAAGTTAATATTCTTCTCAGCTAGGAACACAGAATCCTCAGCAATGTGCCACGATTGATTTGCCCCGCTGCAGTCGGCATCATTTATGGAGCGGCAGTTTCTTCCGTAATGCGACTGCGGATATGGAAGCTTGTACCATCCATATACGTCCCCTGTAATTGTTAACTTGCCAAAGGATATTTCCCGGTAATATGCAGGTACCGTTCCAAACCAAATCTGCTTAATGCGATCCACTCCCAGCGTATAGTTAATGTCTGAAAAAGTGACGGCTATCACTAGAACGCGAATTATGCCAGAGATAGGAACAATCTTGGAAGCGTAGCCAGAAGTGCTGGGCAGGGGCAGCACAGCGTCATAGATTACTATCGGGTACTTCGCGGCCACAGGCGACGGGGCAAAGGGTACAATTAAAATAATGAGCAGAATTAACATACGTCTCTCTGCTAATCTACAACGCATATTCTCATCAACTCCGATATTTCGAAGTCAATTTATAACTTGCAACAAACTGTTTAGACGTAAAGACCCGAGTACGCTTGGTACTCATGCGCGCCTCGAATAAACAATATTCACTCAACTTGACCCGTAATGACCAACTTTGGTCTAGCGATAAGTTAGTGTTCGATGCATCGGAGCGATCGCGATTTGATTCTTCTAGAAGGGATCAATATCGTTACGCTGTAGGTCGCTTTACCTTCGAAGTAGTCATCACCGCGCACCACTGTCCTTCTACCGTTGCATACAAATCGAAGCGACGCAGTGATGGTTGTACCTGGTTTCTCGATTACCTCCCATTTAGTGACTTCGAAGGCAGAGGCTACAGCATTGGTAGATATTCTCGCATTAGGAGACCGCAGTCTTGGCAGATTCTTATTCTGCGCAGCTGCCCCTCTCTATCGAAGTCTTGGCCCACCTCACGCAACCGCTCGTGCTGACACCCGCTCAGGTTAATAGTTTCCAAATTAGGTGAAACCTTTCCGTAAGTTGTGTTAACGAAACCTATTTCTCATAAACGATTGCATGTCTTTCATGCGCGAGCAATATGGTGAGATAATTGTGATTTGAGAAGTGGGGGACTATCGGGTGAACTCAGTGCATGATGTGAGCCTTCAAAATGAGAATAGTTCAGCGGCGGACTGAACACGTGATTTGTTTGCGCATACGCACCACAAGTATCATACGGGAAAATTGACGATTACTGAACTCTAATACATTATATCCTCAAAGGCAATCTATAGAAAAATCAATGACCACAAGGCTCATAGTAGGATGCACCACCCAGATTTGCCTTCTCCGCGAAAGCCTTGGAAATGAGAGAGCCGACTTCTTTCCTGGTTCTTTTATCTCTGCGGTTAATCGTTCCGTCGGTGTTGGTACTGATTCGACTGGTTTCGCTTCAAGTTTCCTAATTTATTCTTGGGCTTCGACCTTTGCCGTGTGTGCCTCAGCTTCATCACGAGCGGAGATTTGGGGGATGTAGATGGCTTTCTTGGCAATCTCATCCCATGGTGTATCGTGAGTTCGACAATATTCGTTACATGAATAGGCTAATAAAATATCATCATATACTAATCCACAAACCTCACAAACATAGATCGTCTTCCCCTCATGCCTTATCTTCTTAACCATGGATGACCACATATCGTGAATATTTGAACAGACGATATTGAGTGACTAGCTAAAACGAGTTATGGATGAATCATGCATTGATGGAACGTGCGAAAGCGACAACTCATGACATTACTTTGAAGCAATTGGATGACCTACCCTATGCTAGACTGCATAAGAAACTTAGCCTGTTGATTGCAGGAACCAGGAGTGTTCTAAGCCGATGCTGGGGGCGTAGACATCGAGAGGCGTACGATTGTGATTGCCAGCAACAAAATATTGCGAAACGGTATCGCTATGGCGAGGATGCCGAGACCTAGGTGTATATCCCCACATTCTTTCTTGCGATTGCGTTAAAGAATAGGGAGCTATGTTCCGAGTGTTTAGCCAAGTATTTCGCGATGTCTGTAGCAGTTATCAACCCGGTTAAGCCGTTAGATCCAACAACCGGCAGCCGACGCACTTTATGATGAGCCATCACTTTCGCGGCTTCTTTGATGCTTACCTCTGGGTTGACGACGATAAGAGGCGAGGACATGATGTTCTTCACCTTTGTATGTGAGATGATTCCACCTTTTGTTAGGGCTCTTCTTACTAGATCACGTTCTGTCACTATTCCGACTATTTTTCCGTCAGCTGTGACTAGGAGGCAACCATGTCCTGCTCGGTCCATCGTGATAGCGGTCTCTCTCACTGATCTTTCAGAATCCACCATAATAGGATCCTTAGCCATCAAGTCGCTGACGCGAACGTCCTTTGAATCATCATCAACGTCCTGGGACAAGCAGTCTGCACCCGAGTCTACGCTATTTGCCTCCCTCTCTTAGAATGGTGTGTGTTCAGTCGTACGAGCATTCTGCACGGACTGAGTGCGACTAGTGGGTGCTCATCCGTGAAACGGGCGAAAGAGTTGGCCGCTGAATTTGACTATTGACGGGTTTCTCTCATCGAATTTTAGATGTTTGACGTTGCAGAAGCCTTCTGTGCCGAGACCATTCCTATCGATCGCCTCGAACCCCACCGCTTTCTCTTCTGCCAGTCTGATCAAGTTAGATTTTGTCGGACTATTTTGCTCCTCGACAATGATCCCTCCAAACGATATGGTTCCGGATTCTCCGTAGAGAATAACGTACCTTAGGCACTTCTCTGGAACTTCGTAATTTCCTATTCTAAGCTTCAATCCAAGCCATCCACTAATGCGAGTTTCATGATAATTTGTCTCATTTGGTTGTGCATGTTATCTAGCGACATACATCGAGATGAATTGCCCACACTTTGCACATTATGAGGTGAGCACAGCCACGAAAATCTCTAGTTGCTTGGAGGTATGCTGAGCGTGGATTGATGCGCCGTTGGTCCTGAGCAATACAGGTTCGTGGCGGAAAGACAGGTTCCACGCATCTGACGAACTGATGATTAGGTCAGATTGGCGGAATTGTAGCTAGTTGTTGTGTTTAACAAGGTATCTGATGCCGTACGGAATGTTAGCAAACTCAATACAAAGATTATTGTAGCTCCACAACTTAGCCTATGAAAGAACTTCCTTGACAGATCAGAACTCATCCACCTCGCCTATTGAATATCCAAGAATCTCCTCAGGCGTGCAAGGACTGGATACTATGCTGAAGGGCGGATTCCCGAGGGGGAGGATGATACTCATTAGGGGATCTCCCGGAATGGGAAAAACCATTCTCTGCTCCCAATTTCTCTACCAGGGCCTATCCCAAGGAGAGAAGAGCCTGTTCATCTCTCTAGAGGAATCTAAAGAGCAACTCATCAGAGAGATGTATTTTGTAGGTATGGATTTCAGGCAAAAGGAGAAAGATGGCCTAATCACGTTCATAGACGCGTCACCCATTCGGCACATCCCAGGAGAAGTAAAACTTGGAGACATCAGAGTGGGAAAGAGAGATTTTGCGTTAGTGGCATTGGCGAAGAAAATTAAGAGTATTGCTGCGGAGAAGAAGCCTCATAGAATCGCCATCGATCCGCTCACGGCACTATCTATTCAATATCCGAATGACAGCGATTTGAGACTTATGGTTCTTGACCTCATAGAAGCGTTGACGCAGACAGGAGCTACGTGTTTAATGACGGAAGAGCTCAATTCAACCTCGCGTGGGATTGAAGAGTACTCAGTACATGGCGTTCTGCACCTACGACCATTACGAGCGGGGTCAACCACAGTTAAGACAATAGAAATTTCCAAGATGCGAGAATGCAAGCATGACGACCAACCTCGACTCTACAACATTACTGATAACGGAATTGTTGTCCATCCTGAACAGAACGTTCTGGCGTTATTAGGAAGGAGAGATCGAGAGCAACCCTAAGCCTCATACGCATTTATCTCCCCTGGTTGCGAAGTTTCCTCAATCTCCTCTCAATTTCTTCCGCGGCAGCCTGCGACGTTTCTGCCTCAACAAGTTCAATGTCGTAAAGCTCAGCAAGGTTCTTACCCGCCCGGTCCAAGGTTGGGGTCACCACTAAGATTCCATGATCTAGTCCGGAATCTAGGATCTTCCCCATCAGAGTTGATACGTGGGATAGATCAAGCGGATCCGTGACATATGCCAAATCCACTCCTAGGACGGAATTCTTCCCGCCCAAGCTCCCTCTGCACAGTATGTCAAACGAATGCACACCTCCCGTTTTTCCTTTCAACGAACCTGGAGAGGTGACGGTGAAGCCGTTTCTTTCGAACACTTCGATTATGGGGTTGGTCGAGATTAGCCCTTGTTCAAGTTCCCTCTTGGCTTCTTCACTTAGAACGTAAGAGTAGACATCGATGAAGCTTGCTTCATTGAGTGTGAAGTTGAACTTACATTTCTTGCAATAATGCATCCACGTGGGTTTCTCGAATTCACTCTGACAGTTCGTACAGCGGAAGTGTACATTTATCTCCCGTAGTTCTTCTTTTCCAGTAGTTTTTCCACATTTCGGACAATTCCATTCTCCTTGTACCGTAAATTCTTTTTCAGTTCCAGAAAAGCCACATGCGTGTTCGAGTTTCTGTTCTTTTTCAATGTTCGAGGAACCGCAAGAGACACATAGATATCTAACGGTGATAACGGGCGAGAGACATGTAGGGCAGGCAATTGCTTTGTCGCGATATTTCTTGAGAAAGACGCCAGCCTCGTACAGTTTCCGAATCAGATAGATTGCTTCCGTTACTGGTCCGACCATGAATTGTTCTGCTTCGACATAGCGGAAGCCTAAATTCTGATCGTACTCAGGAACTAACTCATAATCACGTTGGAACATGTTTCGAACTAGCATGTTCACTCCATGATCAGCATAGAGTGATCTTCGCAGAGCTTCATTCATTTTCCACGATCACGCAATGAACATTTCTCGATGGACGCTACTTGAAATCAACAAATACTACTTGCACCCTATCGGTCATCACGCCTCTCTGACGGTTGGGAAGAATAAAATTGAGTGGATGTATCATACTATCACACAACCATCGAATCTAGCTTCAACGCATACCTGCGACCATGTGCATTACCGTCTTGATAAATCTCAGTTTGTCCATTCTTACAATCATACAACATGAGGATCAGGAGCTGCTCCCATGGCACGAGTCACGGCAGCTTCCATTCCAAATAAGATTGGTAGTACGCCCATTATGACCCCATTCAATGAAGAGATTATCAGGGTCACAATCTGTTCCGAAAGCACAGTGAGAGGCAGCAAAAAGGTTGCGAATCCAAGCGAAAGTGCGATACCGGAATACCGCATAAACGAAGTTCCTCGTTTCAGGTTGACAAAACTCGATAGCCGGTAGCTGATGAGAAAGTTAACGACAGCGATAGCCATTACAATCGTAAACACTCTTGTGGCTGCGAATGATGCCCATTCCTTTACTGACTCATAAGAAAGTATTATTGTGGAAGAAGAGACGACGCATCCAACAAGTAGGCCAGTAAATATTGCAGATCGTACTACAGAACTGTTCATTTGCTTTCGCAGTTTCTTATTTCTCCAACCTCCTTTGAGGTAAGCAAGTGAGAATCCGCCAAGAAGAATCACTTCAGCAGTCATGACTTCGATCGGATCTATCTGCGTTCTGTATCCTGCTGCATAGACAGCAGTGAATGAACCGAATTGATCAAGCGCCAATAGTATTATAACAACTAGAACATACTTATTCATTTACATCTCCCTGGCGCGATTGAACTCGATCCATAATCTGGATCCAAATTGAAGCTGAATAGGTCGTGTTCGTAAAAACGTGCGTGACAAATCGTCTTAGCCCGCCCAGGATAATTGCTGCATGGCGAATACTTATGAGCGGAATGAAGAAGTCGACCCTTCCTCGGGAACAGTTTAACAAGTCTGGTCTTAGGCCTGCAAAACTTCGTACTCGCCTTACGAGTAGACGCCGTGATTTAATCGACGTAGACTTTAGAGGGCTTGGGAGTAAGCTTTGTGAAACTCTTGGAGTTCTTTCAGGGGACGTGCTAGAATTTCACATGCTCGGCGACGGATCAGTGCGCGTCATAAATTATGGAAAGTCGTAGGGGTCACTAGGGCTTCGGAGACCTGCAGTTCGACTAAACTGTTCAGCTATGCACCAGCTCTATCTGCTTATTCTGGCCAAATATGGAAGATAACTTGGCAGATAATTCTTCTCGGTTCTCTGCTCCGATCATCCTGATGCCGAAATATTCTGCTAGAGCAGCGTCTTCCACTGTTGGTGAAGGTATGCACAGAAGGCAGAGCGTGCTTAACTCACTGTTGATTGCTCTTCCATACAGCGAAGTGATCGTCGACAAACACTGCTGCTGATTACCGTCATCACATTGGGTAAATTCTGCAACTAATCTTCTTCCGTCTCTCGTTTGCGCCGTTAATGCGAATTCTAAGTTAGTCTCTCCTACGTTGGAATGCCCCGGGGTTTGAACCGCCCACCCATTATGTTCAAGGACCGAGCGAAAGTCAGACAGACATTCTTCACCAATTCGCTCCCTCGTGAGATCAATTCTCCGCTCGTCGAGTGAAATTGCTTTCATTAGAACGTCACCCTGAATTTCTAACATGAACTCAACGTAGAAACGTGAATTCGACCAAACATGTTTGAACCTAACTTCATTCTTTGACCCTAGCCGAAGTGTAATCAATGCCTCCTGTTTGTCTCTAATAACAAACAGCATTGCCCGCATAACATCCGAGTGATAAGCGTCCACCTTTTGCAGGAGTTCCCCCCATTTGTTTAAACAGTCTTGATCAACGTAAAGGATGAGGCGAGTGTATGGTAAATTAGTTCTAGTGTCAAGTTCATCCATTATTTTATCTCTCATGCTGGCTGGTGTCTCGCGCGGAATTACAATTAGTAACTCGGATTGTGCATTTTGAATCATTGATTTTAGAGCATTGTTAAATGCTCCTTCGTTTCTGAGCAATTTAGCGTCTTCCGCCATTTTCTCGCTCGCTGTAATCTCTAATTCATCAACCGAATCCCAAAAGTTGGAGAATATATCTACAACTGTGTCAAGCGATTTACCATCCGCAGAGTGAATCTTCAAACATGTTTCTTGTTTTGTATTGAGCGCCATCGAGTCGTCAGTCGTGAAAGTGATGATCAGCTCTCTGTCATCAGCTATGAAGAGCCTGGTTGCTTTAGAAAGAGAGACAATTTTTACGGAGGCGAAATTTACGTAATGCGGAATGACGTCAAGCTTATCCTCTTCGTACTGCACTATTATCTGCACCTTAACTCCTCTCTTCGATGCCTTCTTCAGAGCGTCGTCAAGGCCCACATACTGAAACCTGACCAAATCCTTCTTGGTAGTAACTAATCGGATACATTTCTCGGCAGACTTGAACATCCTCAACAGTAATTCATAGATCTGCTTTCTGCCCTGCACAATCTTGAAACTGAGTACGTCCGTAACCGGTGGTTCTGACAAAACACTACTCCACCGATCGAGAACAGTTTCGTATCTCCCCTTCATTGCAACGAGTTTGTTCTCGGTCTCTTTGATAAGTAGATTTAAGGCGCTTTCGATTGGTACTGGGATAAACTTCATCGGTTTCTCCATTGTGGCTTTGACGAGTTCACGTTCCTGGAGCTTGGTGAGTACCCTGTAGACTATCATTCTGTTCAGTTGCAGTCTACGTGCGATCTCCCCTGCTCTGGCTTTACCGCTCTTGAGAAGTTCCAGGTATATGCTAGCTTCCTTGTCTGATAGGCCGAAATCCAGGAGTTGTCTGGATATCTCTTCCGACAAATTCTGCATCCAGGTGACGTGGTTAAGTACTATCTAGATTTTAAGCTTTGATCGATCAGTTGTTACACGTTTCATGTTTAATGCTTGATCGATTATGTGAGAGCGGACATAATTGAGGTCAGTACGAAGAAATCGAAGCGGGATAACTTTCGCCTTCGCTTTATTGATCATTTTCATCATCCTTTTCGTGGCTGGACTAGCATATCTGGCCTCTCCGATGGACAGTAACGTTCGCCATGCATACTTTGAAGGACTCAACTTTAGTTTGGGCATGGACAAATCTTGGAGAGTTGGCGTGCCCATAACTCATGATGGAACACTACATCTCACAATCTCATCAAACCAGACCGTCGAATTGTATGTTAAAACTACAAACGGTTACCTGTTGGACCGCAAGATCGTTGGTAACCAGCAATTCACTCTTCCCGTAACAGCATCGATGGGGGTCTTGGAGGTGGGGTTAAGGAATGAGAACCATTTCTCAACAATATCGATTAATCAATTCACCTGTGTCTGGACGCCGTAATCCCTTACACAATAATCACGGCTTACTCGATGCTTCGATGAATAACGTAAGCACCCATCAAATTCAAGGCGAAGGTGCTTATGAAGACGAGAATGACGAATGGATTTGCGTCAATAATATCGACGAAATTTGATAGATATGCAAGTAGAATCGTCACCCCAAACAAACCAAACACGTATCCAATGAAGAGGATGAGCCAGCCATGTATTTTCTTCATTCTCGTCCTCACTCCAAGGGCCATTTACAGTGTCCTTAGCTGGATAAAGCGACATGTGAGTAACAATCTGTCAAGCAACACGTCAATACGATCACGATTTTATGCACAATGCCTGCCAGAATGCTGCGCCGGAGTCGCTAGAGGTGGGTTACGAATCATTACTTATCAAGGCGGTAGATGAAGGGTTCAGCGCCCTCGGCAAACCATCGAGCGAGATCATTTATGATCTACTTGAAAGCGACTACGGCATCACGAGGGAGGATATCCCAGAACAGTTTGTGGAG
>CAYWMG010000087.1:0-4292 GCA_964459245.1 uncultured Candidatus Bathyarchaeia archaeon | reverse complement strand
CAGTTCTACGGAGTCTCGTTTTGCTGCTTCAATGATCAATCGTTCGTCTGGTCTAAGCTGATCGTAAAGCAGTCCAATTCTCGACAGTAGTCACTCACCCCAATCCTCCTTCTCAAGCACGAGAGGTTTGATTGAATGGGTTTGGCCAGTTGTCTGGATTTGTAGATCGAGTCCGCAGTCGGGGCAGGTAACTATCTCTCCATCCACAGCATCATTTGGGACGGAGATTGCCGATTCACAGTCTGGACATTTTTCTTCCGACATAGGCTCACCTCCTCTAACGTTGTCACTCATTCGAATCACCTATTTGTTGAGGATTCCGTATGAATTCTGCCGTATGTTTGAGGAATCATTAATAAGGCTTGCTTCTTACGTAAGGTATCATGCAAGCTCCAAGCCATGTTGCCAGAACCTTAGGGTTGGACACGATCGATCTGAAGATTTTGCAGAAACTTCAGCGAGATGCTCGCGCCTCCTTCAAGAAGATAGCTGAGGAGATTGGAGTGAGTGAGGCAACCGTTTTTGTTAGAGTCAGGAAGCTCCAGGAGAAAAAAGTCATCAAAGGTTTCAAGGCAATAGTTGATCCTAAAGCCGTTGGAAAAAACCTCACGGCAATAGTTCTTGTCCGCGCCAATCCGAAGGCATATTCTGGGATACTTGATGCTATCAAAAAACTTGATGATGTGTATGAGGTCTTCGACGTAACTGGTGAATACTATGCAATATTGAAGATCAGGACAGCTGGAACTGAAGAGCTTAGCAGAATCATCGACGACGAGATTGGATTGATTGATGGAATCTTGGGGACGGAGACAATAATCGTTCTCAGGACATTGAAGGAAGAGGTGGGAGTGAATGTCTAACGGAGTACGAAATGCATGGTATAAGAGGTTGGAGCTTCTATGCGCCTCTCTCTGTGGTCAATAAGTGGTTTCTCAATTTCTGTTTAGTGGGAGAAATGGCGAAGTCCAGAAAACATCATGGCCATGCCAAACTCGTTGGCCGCTTCGATGACTTCAGTATCTCGTATAGAGCCTCCGGGTTGGATTATTGCTGTCACGCCAGCTGCTCCCATTAAATCCACTGAGTCGCGAAATGGCAGAAACGCATCAGAGGCCATCGCTGTGCCGATAGTGCTCAATCTGTTCTCCTTGGCTTTCTGCAAGGCAATTTTACATGATTCGACTCGACTCATCTGTCCCGCCCCCACACCTATGAGTTGGTCTCTGGAACAGACCACGATGGCATTTGATTTGACGCGTCTAACTATTAGCCATGCAAATCGAAGAGCCCGCTGTTCGTCTTCACTTGGTGATCGTTTGGTAACGACCTTAAGTTGCTGGTCGTCGAGCAACAAGGTATCGCTGTCCTGGTACAACAATCCCCCATGAATTCTTCGAAAAGTTTTTTCTTTCATGCTTGCAGATGTCTGGGCGTCGCTAAGAAGATCGGTTAGGTCTATTATTCTTCGATTCTTCTTTGAGGATAATATCTTCAAAGCGCTTGAGTCATAGCCTGGTGCTAGGACGAGTTCAACAAACTTGTCGCTTAAGATATTCGCAGTGTCCACGTCAACTTGTCTTGTGAAGGCGTAGACTCCTCCGAACGCTGAGAGCGGATCTGTTTCAAGCGCCTTCTTGCATGACTCGACGAGCGTTTTACCCATTCCAATACCGCAAGGGTTTGTGTGTTTGATTATTACGGTTGAAATTTCATCGCTCAGATCCTTTATGAGGGAGTATGCGGCGTCTGAGTCTAGGAGATTCGTGTAGCTTAGCTCTTTTTGTCCTGCCACCATCTTAGATGATGCGATACATGACTTTCCTAACGCGTCTCGATAGACTGCGGCTTTTTGGTGAGGGTTCTCACCATATCGCAGATCTTGAATTTTTTCAAAGCTCATCAGTAGTTTTTGAGGAGCCGGCCACTCGGTTCGGGCTCCCTGCTTTACTGCGAGTTGCATGAAGTATGTTGAGATTGCCGTGTCGTAGGCTGCTGTTCGTTCAAATGCCTTGAGCATGAGGCAATAGCGGGTCTTCTCAGACAGGTTACATTGCGACTTTTTTAGCTCTTCTACAACAGCTTTGTAGTCTGCTGGATCTGTCAAGACTATTACGCTCTTGTAATTCTTTGCAGCGGCTCGAATCATTGTTGGGCCACCTATGTCGATGTTCTCAATTGCCTCCGTTAGGTCAACTATTTGCGATGTCACTCTTTCAAATGGATAGAGGTTGACCACTACCATGTCAATGGGTTCGATTCCCATTTTCTCAATTGTCTCTCTGTCAGACTGGTTATCACGTCTGAAGAGCAGACCAGCGTGAATTTTTGGATGAAGACTTTTGACGCGACCTCCCAAAATTTCCGGAAAACCAGTATAATCTGCAACCTCGCGGGCCTTAATTCCTTGTTCACTCAATACGCGTGCTGATTTCCCGGTGGAGAGTAATTGGATCCCCAGATCCTGAAGTCCTCGTGCTAGTTCAACAATTCCCGTCTTATCGTAAACACTTAGGAGAGCCGTCCTAACTTTCATTTGAGACATGGACCCCTAATACTAGCCTTGAGACTTTCAAACTTTCTAAAGAAGGTGACCTCTCGACCCGAAGGGAAGCGGAGTATGTCAACCTTCTTCATGGTAAATTTTGACCGTATTACTTACGACGGTGGTTGGTGCTCCGGGCGGGATTTTCAGCGAGTTTTCGCATTTGAACCCGCGTCGCTGACTTACTCCAAGTTCGAGAGGCCAGCATACTCTCGGCGTCACGCGCCTTGACCGGGCTATATTCGGTAGTTTTACACTTCTACCGGAGCCATCACAGTACCCGGAGCAAGGCGACTACACAATTGAACAGTATTTAAACCCGGTTTTCGCAAGTCGTGAGTACCATGAATATGGGCTAGTGGTTAAAGCATCAATTCACGCTCGAATCTGACGAATGTGTGATTGCAGGATTACCCGCACATTGCTCATATAGCAATTTAGAGGAACTCGGTCGTTCCATGGGCGAGTATGATGTTGGACTGAGGCTTTATTGAGGAAGTAACCCATCACAGCTGCTGTCTTACAGACGATAAAGCAATCATTACATCAAGCAGGTTCCTAGAGAGCCCCGTCTGAGTTACCCTTCCGATAATCTTGCCTTGATCTACGATGTAGAGACGCCTCACATGCTTTTCAACCATTGTATGTAAAGCTTCACCAGCGCTTTTGTTCATCTCGATCGTGATAAGAGGAGAACTCATAATCTCTTCGACATTCACCTTATCTGGCGAGCGCCCTCTGGCGACACAGCGAATTAGAATATCACGATCTGTAACCACACCAACGGGCAGTCCTTGTCTCTGAATAAGCAAGGACCATACTTCAGTCTTAACCATCTGTTCTAAAGCTTGTGAAACTGTGTAGTCTGAACTAACCGTTACAACGGGTTCCATCACTGAACTTACTGAAACTGAAATCGGCAAAACTCTCAGCCTCACAAAATGTGATCATTGATCTTTTTTAGTCTTTTGTGCGTAATTTTTTCAGAGTCTTTGGTTGACAGTTACTTTGAGCTAGGAGAGTTGCACGTTAGTTCAGAGCCTCTGCCAGATTGAGACAAACACCCGTGAGAACAAAAATTACGGCACGAAACGCGATCAACTGCAAATCGTTGAGGTGAGAATTTAAAAGCTAGCCCAGTCATGCGAGGATGCATATGTAATGAACATTGCAGATCCCGCTGTAAAGCAACACTGACCTACCGCTATAATGGAACGAGCTTTAACATTAATTCAGACTACTTGATTGGCCGATTGACGAGTCGTAGACGTTATATCAAGCCCTGGAGCACGTCTAAGTGTGGTATCCGCTGTGGCCCAGACGTCGCGAGAGCTGATCGCTGTAGGGAAACCAGTTCCAAGGATTGATGCTGTGGAGCGAGTTACAGGAAGAGGACAGTATGTTTTTGACATGGAATTACCTCGCATGCTCTATGGCCAAGTAAAGCGGAGCCCGCTTCCTCATGCCGAAATAATTCGTATTGACAAGTCGAAAGCAGAGCGACTTCCTGGCGTATGGGCAGTGCTCACTGCAGAAGATGTGCCGGCAGGTCTCCGCGGACGAGGTCTGATGGATACCCCAATTCTAGCGCGCGGCAGAGTTCGATATGTGGGCGAGCCGGTCGCAGTAGTTGCGGCTGAGACTAAAGAGCTGGCTGAGGAAGCCATCGAATTGATCGATGTGGAGTATCGTAGACTCCCAGCCCTATACGATCCAGAGGAATCCGCGAAGAGCAATCCTCCCATAA
>CAYWMG010000086.1:0-1711 GCA_964459245.1 uncultured Candidatus Bathyarchaeia archaeon | reverse complement strand
GATCAGCAGCCATTGCTGCACTTAGAGGATTAAACATTCTAATTAGGTACTAGTAGAATGACAAACCGAGTTTTGGAGGAAATTGAAAGCCAATATCCGTCACATGTGAAATTCCATACAGTGTTGAAGATTGTCAACTCTCACGAGATTTCAGGGAGAATTCACTAGCATGCACGATTATGGAGACGGAATAAATTCAGTACGCATCATGAAGAAATGAGAGGTAACATGAGGCTTATGGTTTCGGCGAACCGAGTCTTCATCAACCTTTCGACATTTCCGAGGGCCTGCTCAAGCTCTGAGTCATAGTTGATCATTCCAGCAAAGCGGACGCCCAGTTTCTCAACTTTCTCGCGTATGCAGCTTGACGGATTCATTGCCATATTCTCGAGAACTCCTATTATCGAGACATTGAGGTTTTGCAGGAGCACTATCAGTTTCCTAACCGTTTCGAAGGCGATTATTGACGGTGTTGAAACCAGAAGTAATTTGACATTTCTCATGAAACGTATTATGTCGAGCATCGCATCCCCTATTCCAGGCGGCATGTCAACTATTAAGTAGTCCAACTCTCCCCACTGCGTGATCGCCAAGAGTTCAATGATAGCATTCGAGAGGTCGGCTCCGCGCAACGGCGCAGGTTGATCAACTGTATAGTAAAGGATGGACATGTATCTGAGGCCGTGAGCTAATGGTGGAATGATTCCCTTATCCTCCGCCGGTCTAAGATCCTGTATGCCTAGGATAAGGTGCGTTGAAGGGCTTGTGAAGTCTAGATCTAAAAGCCCAACCCTGTAACCTTTCTGGTTAAGGGTTAGCGCGAGGGTTGTTGCCGTTACGCTTTTCCCGACGCCTCCCTTACCACTCGAGACAGCGACTATCTTCTTCACGCGTGTGAGGCGGCGTTCGATGATCTCAAGTCGAGGGTCAATCATCTTTTTTCCGTCCTCTAATGGATTCGAGCCAGACGCCTCGGCCTTCTACAATTTCGAAATCTGGGCTTCCGCATTTAGGGCATTTTACGTAGACGTGTGCTATTTCCGGCAGGAAGTGAATCGCTTCTGTTTTTTCTTCGCCTAGGTCTTTGGAGTTGAACTTCCACTTCTTGTCGCAGATCCTACACTTCAGGACTGCGGGAGTTGTTTCTAGGATGAATTTCGCTTTTTCCATCTTGGATGTTCTCAGTTCGCGTAAGGCAAACTTGAGAATTTCATGGTCGACTTGTTGAAGCTCGCCAATCTTCACGTTCGCCTCGATAACCTGTTCTAGCCTCTCTTCTTCAGCCATCCTATCGATTGCTAAGATGACTCCTTCCGCTAGCGCCCACTCATGCATAACGAGCCATGATCTGATTTGCCTAATTTGTTTTCACGTTACTTCCATGGTCTCAAGGCTAGTCGCAAGGAATAACGAATAGACTCTAAGGCAGATCCAAGTAATCTGGAGTCATCATTGGTAAGGGTGAGTACATAGACTGTGTTGATGAGATTCCCAATTGAATAGCCATAACAAATCGGAACGAATCCTTTTCGTCCCGGCTCCTATTTATCTAGGAGAAAAAAGGAGAGGGATGGGAATCCAAAGCTTTAGGATTCCTCTAGGTTTTGCGAGGTGTCGAATTAGTCTACTTGAGTTTCTTCGTGTAAGCCTCGACCAGCTTGACAAGCTTCAATAGCAGCCAAATTAGCACAACCGCCACCACGATGCCTAC
>CAYWMG010000085.1:0-7122 GCA_964459245.1 uncultured Candidatus Bathyarchaeia archaeon | reverse complement strand
CAGAATGCCGTTCGCAACTTCCCGACTTGACAGCACGTGAGAGTGAACTATCACGAATCATCTCGGATAAGCAGAAATTAGCCAAGGAATCCGGCGAGGCCCTTACCAAACTGAGGCAAGCATTGGGAGAACAAAGTCAAGAGACCGAAGCGATTGATGAGAAATTAGCCTCCACTAGACAGAGGCTAATTAGGGTTGAAGCCCAGATCGAGGCATGCCACACTAGGATCGACCTATTCGGAAAACATCTCAACACGTTATCATCCAGAAAAGCAGAGTATGAAAACCTGACTCAGAACATTAAAGACCACATCCTGGAACTTAAAAAAGTTGAAGAAGAAAAACTTACACGAGCCACAGAGAACAATAAAAAAATCACTGAATACAAGAACCTGATTGAACAAAGGGCTCATGAAATTGAAGAAGCGGAAGTGGTAGCGAAGCGGGCTACTTCCGCATTGATAGAACTGGAAACCCAGAGAAAGATCGCTGACAACCTAGCCTCCGAAGACAAGTCCCTAGGGCTTATTGAAGAGATGTCGAAGGCGGGAGCGCTTACGCACGTCTACGGAAGATTGAGATCTCTCATCAAATTCAATGACGAATACGCCAAGGCGGTTGAAGCTGCCGCAGCCGGATGGATGAAGGCTCTAGTTGTCAAAGACATCGGTACCGCCCTAGCATGTATTGAGGTGTTAAAGAAGACTCGAGTTGGCAGAATCAAGCTGCTCCCAGTAGAAGGCACACCACGACAGAAGGTTATTCAGCCAATTACCGGAATCACCGATGTCTTAGGTCCGATCACGGACTATCTAACTTTTGAAGAACGCTTCGCATACGCGGTAAACTTCGTCTTCGGCGATACCATCCTCACGCTCAACCAGAAGGCTGCCTTCTTACTATCTTTGCGAGGAGTAAGGGCGGTAGCTTTGACCGGTGACCTATACGAGGCAGGCGGAGCCATGGAGACTGGCTACTTTAGGCAACCAATCGATTTCACGAACTTACTCCTGAGCGGTCAGACTATAAACGAACTCAAATCAACGTTAGCATCATTAGAGAAACTGGCAACCAAGACCAAGGAAGACTCGGCCAGGCTCCAGCATGCGGTTGAGGAACTGGGCAGGAACGAAACAAACTTTGAACACTTTACAAATTCAACACGTAAAGAACTAGAGACGTTCACGTCTAACCTGGATCGCACAGAACGAGCACTCCAAGACACAATCTCACGCATTGAAGGCATGACGAGAGAGATAGCAACGGCGGAAGCAGTATTGTCATCCAGCATCAACCTTCAGCAGAGAGTACTAACCCAACTGAGCATTTACGAGAAAGAGCGAGATTCCATAAAATCACCCTCTCAATCAGCAACCTTCATAGCGGCAGAAGATGAACAGTCAAAACTCGCAAACGAACTTACTAACCTTCTGCGTCAACGCATCGAACTTGAAAGCAAAATCCAGTCCCTCACATCCACCATCAGCGTATTAGAACCATCCTCTTCCCAAATAACCAGTCAGATCGTTGACATTGAGAAACAGGTTGAGGCACTCTCATCCAACATGGAAGAGACATTATCACAACTCCACGACTCTGAGAAGCAACTTAAGGAATTAGAAGAGACACGCAACAAATTAACAGACGAGCTAGGTACCGTAAAATCAAAGCGTGACGCTTTTGATAATCAACTTGAACAGATCGAGTCCGAGATTACGAACATCATTGGACAACTAGACCCACTAACTAATGAACTGGCTCAACTAATCGCTTCCCAGAAGAACACGCAAATGCAAATCGAGTTCCACACGAATGAACTCAAAGAACTAGGGATCTCAAAAATAGATGAAGTGAGCGACGAAGATATTGAGAACATTACGAAAACCCTCACCCTCCTCAAGAAGGAACTCTCATCATTAGGCGCAATAAACCAGTTAGCAGTCTCACAGTACGAGGAGGTGAAAGAGAATTACAAGCACCTTGCTACACGGATTTATGAGATTGAGAAAGAGAAACTATCCATAATCCAATTCATGAATGAACTGGATAAGCAAAAATTTGACGCCTTCATGAAGGCCTTCAATCAAGTGAGCCAATCCTTCAACGAGATCTTTTCCACAGTCACAAGTGGTTCAGGACGATTATTCCTGGAGGATCCAGAGAAACCTTTCGAGGCGGGCGCGGATATTAGACTTCAATTCCCGGGAAAGACGGAGATGACGATAGGCAGCGCGAGCGGAGGAGAGAAATCCGTTGGAACCGTATGTTTCATACTAGCTCTACAATCAATCCACCCCATGCCATTCTACATGATGGACGAGATAGATGCACACCTCGACGTGGTAAATTCGCAGAGGCTCGCAGAGTTGCTTAAACGCAATTCGCAAGGTTCCCAATTCATCATCGTATCATTGAAGGACGTGACGATTACGCGAGGAGACGCCGTGTTTGGAGTCTTCATACAAGACGGCGTCTCTCAAGTGATAAACCTACCAATGCAGGAGGTTAAAACTGTTGGAAGAACTAACTAAACCATTTTGGATGCGCCCCCCATATCTCATACTATTCGATCTCTTACGATTACATAGAGTCAAACCATGGGATGTGGACTTAGCCTCCCTCCTGAACTCCTTCCTTGCGGAGATGAAGAAGAACGGATACGTAGACTTCTCGGCCTCTGGAACCGCATTATTATCATCATCAATAGTTCACAGAATGAAGTCGGAACTTGTACTGAAAATGGAGGAACCACCCCCGCCACCCATCCCGAAGCCAAATGTGGAAGTCCCACCAGCGTTACCTTTCCCTATACGATTTGAATACACATCCACATCAGTCTCAGAAATACTGAGAGTATTACAAGACGTACTCACGAGTGAAAAAGTAGCTCTCGAAAAGAGGACGTTCATGTTAAGCCCACCCTCCGTCTTCGAGCAACTCGATATATTCCTCTCAAACATTGAGGAAAATCTGGAGAACTTCCTCGCCGAATTGATCAAACTGAGTATAAGATCACCCACCCTATCCTTCCGAGATATCACTAGAGACAAACCCTTGTTGGAGATGGTGCGCGTCTTCATAATGCTCCTCTTCCTCGCCAATCAGAATAAGGTCATACTGACACAGGACGAACAGACATCTGAAATATTCATAAGATTAGGCGAGGTGGCACCACCAATTGTCTGAAACTGAGTCGCAGGAGACAGAGATCGGGAAGTCACAGGATAAGGTCTCTCTAATCGAAGCCGCCTTATACGTCGCTGGAAAACCCCTCGACCTGAAAACTCTAGGATCAGTCATAGGAATTCGGTCCGAGGAAAAAACCCGCGAAACGGCGAGAAAGCTAAAGGACCGCTACATCCATGACGGGAGGGCGATTGAAGTATTAGAGTTGACTGACGGAAGATTCGTCATGCAACTGAGACCTCAATATGCCCCGCACGTGAGGCGGCTGGCGACGAGACAACTCCTCACGCCAGGCCCAATGAAGACCCTATCCTTCATCGCCTATAAACAACCAATCACCCAATCATACCTCGCGAAGGTGAGGGGCAACCTCTCCTACTCCCATGTTAAGCACCTACAAGAGATGGGATTGATAAGCGAGGAAAAACTGGGCAGAACAAAAGTTCTCAGAACCACCCCTAACTTTGCAGACTACTTCAATTTGAGCCAAGATCTACAAACAATGAAAAAACAATTGGAGAAGATATTTGAAGAGATAAAAGTGGAAAAATATCCTAACAAACAGGTCATTACGGGCGGTTCCTTAGAAAACGGTAACTTTAGCAGCAAGCTTGAAGACGGCTCGAGCACGGGATGAATCAGAATGGTCATGGTAGAGTTCAATAAATTGAAAGAGACCGTTGACATCTTCATACCCCGAACAACAGAAGGGGCTTCCATAACATTGACGATGACTGTTGAGAAGGCGAAGCAATTGTATCAACTGCTCCAGAAGGAACTCTCCGAGAACGATCAACTACCAAAGTGAATCAACGAATACAACAATACTTATGAACGACCGCCCGCCTGTCAGCCTAATCTTCAGGAGAATGCCCAATGCCCCAATGGCATGGAAACATGCATAAACGAAAAAAGACCGGGGGAAAGAAGCACCTTCTACGCGGTAAACGCGCTTACGAGATGGGAAGCGACCCCGCCGAAACAATCGTGGGAGAGCCACGCATCGTCAAAATCAGATCTCGCGGGCATAATTTGAAGCTGCGGGCGTTATCAGTGAATTCAGTAAATGTCACTGACCCAGCCACGGGGAAGAGTCAGAAGACCGAGATTCGTAGCGTAGTGAAGAATCCTGCTAACGTAGATTACCAACGTCGAGGGGTCATTACCAAGGGCGCGATCGTGGAAACGCCTCTAGGACAAGCACTCGTTACCTCTCGACCGGGACAACATGGGGTAATCAACGCCATCCTGGTTCAGGCTAAGTAGTCAACTGGATCGATGAAAGTAATCCTTGAAGTTGGATGGCAAGAGGGTTATCTGGCCCGCCAGCATCGATTCTACAAAATCGCGACTTGAGGGCAGGAAGATACCTAAAGGTCAAGCTGTCCAATCTCCAAAAATTGAAGAATTAGTCGAGGCTGCACGTCGACTCTCAATTGAGACAGAGGTAGCTCAACAGAAATCTAGACCACGAACCTGGTGGGAGAAGACAGGTTACATCATAATATCCAAGACCAAGCGAAGAACAGAAGTGTTAAGATTGCTGACGACGGAAATTAGAAAATCCAGAGCAATCAAGCCTGAGGATAAGACGAGAAAAGCCTAGCACGCTTCCCTCACCTTAACAGTGTCACCTCTACCGTTTCATTAGCCTGAATTTCATTCACGTCTTCAGGAATCGTAAGATACGCATCCGCGTCTACCATGCTCTTCAGTACAGCGGACTTCTGAGACTTCAAGGGTTCAGCAACAAGCCCTCTCTCGGTCTCTTTCAGTTTGACGCGCACAAAAAACCTGTACCCTAACATTCCTCGAACCTTCTCGGAAAGAATTGCATTTCTCGTGATTGTCGTATCCTCTTGCGTTCCGAGAAGTCTGGAAATCATCGGTAGGCCGAAGACTCGAAAGGCGAAGATTGCAGAGACCGGAACGCCTGGGAGGGAGATTATGGGCACATGATCCACAAGAGCCAATCCTGTAGGCATCGCTGGACGCATAGCTACACCATGCACCATCATTCCAGGACGTCCGAGCATCTCGATGCATTCTGGAACTAGATCTCTCTGCCCCATAGAGGAACCTCCGCTGATGAGGATCAGGTCGCAGGATCGCACTGCTTTACGCAAGGCAGCCAGAATACTCTGTCGATCATCATCCACTATCCCAAGATCCTCAGCCTCACCTCCACATTGAGCAACCATCTCCAACAAAATTAATCGGTTAATATCCACGATCTTACTTCTCAAAATTCGTGTACTCTCGATAAGTTCGCTCCCCGTTGACAATGCACCGACTCGCGGCTTCACGGACACACGTACTTTCGAAAAACCTAGGGCCTTCAAAGCTCCCAAATCTTGAGCCCGAAGACGCTTACCAGCCTTGAGGATAATCCTGCCACGGCTGAAGTCCTCGCCTTTGCGGAGAATATGCCGTCCGCGGGCTACGGATGAGGTTAGGCTGATTTGATGCTTCGACACTCGGAGTATGTCTTCGATTGGGACGACGCAATCGGCACCCTTAGGGATTATGCTACCGGTTGCAACAGAAACCGCTTGCAACCTTTTCACGATCCTTCTGCAACCCTGACCCAGCCGGCTTTCACCGATTAGATCCAGCACGATCGGAAGCCCAGGCGACGCAGTTTGAACGTCAAGTGATCTAATAGCGAAACCATCCATTACTGAACGATCAAATAATGGAAGATCTTGACTCGCCGCAAGGTCCTCCGCCAGCACTCTCCCAACACAATTAGCGAGTGGCAGAAGTTCACGTTTTGGACGATGCTTCTCTACAGTTTTGAGAAAGGTCTTCAGAGCATCATCTACATTAGTTAAGTGTTCGAAATCTTCACGCGTATGACCCAAACATACCAACCCGATCAGAACGTATACTAAGAACGTCCGTTCTCAGATTTGAGAATGATTCTTCCCACGCTGAACACTCTGGCAATTATTCTCCTATTATTTGGCGTTCTGGCACTGATTTGGTTTCTCATACGACGCTTCAGGAGAGCCTCGGGGCCTATAATTGAGTTGGAAAAACTTATCAATTGCAGATCTTGCGGCTCTCTAATTCCAAACGGGGCAAACAAATGCGCCTTCTGTGGAGAATTTCAAAAACGAAAATAACCTACGCATAACATGGAACGCTGTGATCAGCAACCAACAACTAATTAAACTCATTTTGCGTCTCGCACCACGCCGCCGAGCGCACACTGGCCGCCGTATGCGCTTCAAGAACGCAGACGTCAGCTCAGTGGTAAGAGCAGCGGACCCTGAAGAGGGGCTGAAGCTGTTAAGCGCGAACGCTGTAACCCGTTGGTCGCAGGTTCGATCCCTGCCGGCGGCGCCACCGCATCTACCAGTTTCTCACCAGTCACGTTGAGAGGCTATCGTGTTGGAAGCTTGATATCTATTTAGCCACGCAAATAGTGATAGGGAATCTATCTGGCGCCAAAAGGATAAATATCAAGCACAACGAGGAGCACTAACGCTCTTTTGATGTGTGAAAATGCGAATTGAGATTCGTATGAAGAAGGGCCTTCTGTTCTTAGCGATTATTATTTGCTTACTTACGCCATCATCAGTAACGGGTGATTGTATAACGTGTACTATGAAGATCTGGACTGACAAGCCTTCTTACAATGTGGGAGATACGTGGGCGTCTGTCAATTGGAATCCGAACACTCCAACCTGCGGAGGAGCTGCTAAATCGCCTTCTGGAACGTTACAGATTGATGGACCATCAACACATACATCAGAGGTAATTTTATCAGAATATTTGCCATCAGGATCTTACGCTCCTCACTCTGTTGGAAGACCTTGGACGGCAGCTGACGTTGGAAGCTGGACTGTAACACTTACCACCACCAGCCTGGGTAACAGGTGTGACTATTCAGGGACCACAGTCTTCCAAGTTAATGGCTGAGTAGGGGTC
>CAYWMG010000084.1:0-8204 GCA_964459245.1 uncultured Candidatus Bathyarchaeia archaeon | reverse complement strand
GGCGCGGATCCAGAAACTCTCCATCCCGCGTTTTGGACAAGTTTCATTTCCGCTGTTCATTTTGGCCGATTCTGCTCTCACACGTCTGAGATTGGTAATCTGTCTGTATGTAATGTATATACAGTGAGTGGCGTAAGGTCGGTCTCGTCTCCTTCTAATTCTGCTTCTAACTAATCATTGCATCGTTATTGAGACTGAGACATACGGATGTCCCATGCTCATCTTTGCAGATTTCGCAGCTTGGATCACTTCTTGAAACGGCAGATCATAATTCAACCTTGGCCATTTTTTATTCTCGGGCTGAACGCACAAGATCTCCTTTGTCTACGAAGGACGTGACAATCAAACTTGCAAGCATATGTGGATCTATCTCAGAAAGAATAAATACTCAGCTTCGAGGCGCACCTGTTGCGGGCTCGTTGGTTTGGTTTTGGACCCAGCCGAACTTGAAATTCTCTGGAGGAATCAACATCCTAAGTCAAAGGCACTCTTTGAAGAAGCTCAGAGGATAATTCCGGGCGGGGTCCATCATTCCATGATGATCGAAAAATGGCCTACGGAGCGAGCTGTCTATCCATTCTATGTAACTAAGGCGGAAGGAACAAGGATCTGGGATGTGGATGGGAATGTGTATACGGACTATTACGGTCATGGGGCAACCTTCCTCGGGCACACGCATCCAGAAGTTATCAAATCCATCCAGGAGTACGCTGCCCTAGGTCCATTTTCAAATGACTTTACAGAGATCAACCTGAAGCTCGTGAAAAAAATAATAAAAATGGTGCCTTGTGCTGAGGCGGTAGATCTAGTTAACTCTGGCACAGAGGCGAATATGGGCGCACTAAGATACGCTCGCGCCTATACGGGGCGAAAGAAAATCATAATGTTCGATGGGCACTTTCACGGCTGGAGTGATCAACTGACTTCCAACCACTTTGGGATCCCCGACGAGGTATTTGCGAATACTGTGGTCATCAAAGAGGGCGATATCTCACTACTCGAAAGAACAATCAAAGAGGAAAAACCTGCAGCAATACTCTTCCACTTTGCGTATGGTGGTGCGGGCGGTGGCATGGCTATGGGCGGTGAGAACTCTCTCGAATTCATGAAGGCTATGAGGGAAATAGCCGGCAAGTACGGTGTTTTACTCATTGCCGATGAAGTTGTGACAGGGTTTCGGTGCGCAGTGGGCGGAGCACAAGAATACTTCAACATCGACGTAGATCTCACGACTTTAGGTAAGTTGGTTGGTGGCACCATGGGTAGTTCTGGCGCGATAGTAGGCAAAAGAGAAGTTATGGATGTCGGCAACCCCAAGAGTCGCCCTGGACATGAGCACGTATTTACGGGGGGCACGTTCAGTGGCAATCCACTGAACTCCGCGGCTGGTTATGCAGCCCTTGATGTTATCGATAGAGCAGAAGGAAGACTGAATGCTCACGCAAATGGGTTAGCAGAGAGATTTAGGAACGGATTGAACGATATCTTTGAGAGGTATAGTTATTCAGCGCAGGCTGTAGGCTGCTGTTCCGCTAATGGTGTGGCGTTCACGGATAAGCTGCCGATTAGGAGTGCCCTAGAGTATAGGGCGCGAGCAAGCAGAGAGAAAATGTACCTGTGGCACATGTACCTAGCCTCACAACATGGCATCTACACGCCTCCCGGCTTAGGTGCAATATTCGTCTCGGCAGTACACAACACCGATGATATAGATCATCTCATAGCTAGCACGGAAGAATTTGTCCGCAAAGAGCACACCTCTTCGAAATAATGTTCCCACACACAACTAGTCGTGAGACGGTCTCAACTCGAATTACGACCAGCTGGCAACGGCGCCAGTAACGGGTGAGGCTTACGATCCTGTTTTGTAGAATTTATAGACTTTAAACAAATCGGACAAGTTAGGTTTAGAACCATCCCCTTGGCAACAGGTAACAGCGCATGCAACATAATGATTTTCTCCAACTTTTTCCAAAAACGGTCTCTTCTGCGTGCATAGGTCGTTGCCTAACGGACAGTTTGTATAGAACCGACAACCTTCAAAGTCAAATTTGACTTTCCTAACTGAGCCTTCATAATTTTTGGGTAGATCAGTTTCTCCCGTAAGCTTCGGAGACGCACTCATAAGGATTTGAGTGTAAGGGTGTAAGGGCGAATGAATTACCTCCCTAGCAGGGCCGATTTCCATAATCTCGCCACCAAACATCACTACAATTCTGTTGCTGATGCATTGAGCCACGGCCAAGTCATGAGTTATGAAAATTATAGTAACGCCGTTCTTTGCATTGAGGTCTCCAAGCAGATCAAGGATTCCCGACCTCAGGCTTACGTCCAACATCGAAACTGGTTCGTCAGCGATTAAAACTTCGGGCTCCACCGCTAGTGCCCTGGCGATCGATAATCTTTGCTTTTGGCCACCGCTCAACCTATTGGGATACTCGTTCTGCAGTTCCTGATAGCTTAGGCCAACTCGCTCAATGTTTTCTTTTATTTTATGCTGAAGATCGGCGTCATTAGTTGATATCCCAAATTTACGCAGAGGAATTGCTATCGATTCAAAAACGGATGTTAATGGATTGAAGGTACTATACGGATCTTGAAAGATCATTTGCAACTTTTTCCAAAGTTTCTTAAGGTCTTTTGATTTTCGATAATCAACGATTTCCCCATCAACCTTTACTGTGCCTGATGTGGGCTTAACCAAGCCAGCAATCGTCCTTGACAGGGTTGTCTTTCCGCTGCCGCTTTCGCCAACTATTGAGACTATTTCTCCTCGCTCAACTTCAAGGTTGATCTGGTTCACTGCATGGATGAATTTCTGACCGCCATATGCGAGCTTTATACGATTGCTAACTGGAAAACGGACAGTTAGGTTCTGGGTCTCGATTACGGGTTCGTATAGAGGTTTCTCTAGCTTATCAGCCAACATGCTACGGCTCCTTCTTTTCTCTCCTGTAACGGCGGGTCACTGGTTGGGCACTTCTCGAAAGCATAAGCGCAGCGAGGATGAAATCTGCAGCCACTCGGCGGAGATGATAAGTTTGGCGGACTACCGGGGATGCCAATTATCTTCTTCTGGTCTTGACCAATTACTGGAACAGCGTTTAGAAGTGCTTTGGTGTATGGATGTTGAGGGTTCAGTATGATATTCTGAGTTTTTCCAATTTCGACTAATTTGCCAGCATACATTACCGCCAATCTATCAGTCATTTCCCACATTATGGAAATGTCATGGCTAATCAGGATGATTGTGAGTCCAAGCTTTTCTCGCAATGCTTTCAAGGTGCGCAAAATGCTAGCTTGGTAAACTACATCTACCGCTGTTGTAGGCTCATCCGCAATTATCAGGTCTGGCTGAAGGCAGAGTGCCATAGCGATTACGACTCGTTGTTTCATACCTCCACTTAACTCATGGGGGTAAGACGTGGCTCGACTAGGGTTTATGCCAACGATATCAAGCAGGGTGACAATACGATTCATAACCTCTTCCTTTGAGGCTTTTGAGTGTTGGAGAATTGTTTCAATCATCTGTGATTGAATAGTCTTAACCGGATCCAGTGCGTTCATGGCTGATTGAAATATCATAGCTACTTTGGACCAGCGATATTTCCGGAGGTATTCTCCCTTCAATGAGGGAACATCAACCGAATCGACTTTGATTGTGCCTTCTAGAATTCTGGAGTTCTCAGGTAGCATTTTCAGGAGGCTAATCCCGAGAGTTGTCTTTCCGCAGCCTGATTCTCCAACTATTCCGATAATCTCGCCCTTAAACACGTGGAAGCTTATGCGATTTAGTGCTCTCAGTTCTTGCTTGTTAATGAAATACGACACCGTAAGGTTGTCGAATTCTACGAGAGGTTGATTGCGCAATTTGCTCATGTTCTCACTTTCATCACACGCTCAATCTCGTAGGCAATCAGTATGAGGCCAACACCAAACAGAGCAATCATGAGGCCAGGTGGTATAAACCACCACCATTCTCCGCGTAAAAGGGCATTTCGCCCAAAAGCAAAATATAGCATTATACCCCAACTCAGATTCTGAATCGATCCCAATCCGATGAAATCAAGAGCAGTCTCCAATATGACCGAAGTTACGCAGGCAAATAATCCCCACGCCATTACTAATGAGATTTGATTGGGCAGAAGCACCTTGAACATTATTTCTAGACTATTCATTCCGCTTAATCTACTTGCATCAACAAACGGACGTTTGGAAAGCGAGATAGTTTGTGATTGTATTGCGCGAGTAGTGGATGGCCATGAGAGCAGTCCAATTAACGCAATCACTAATGAGATACTTGGCGTGAACACAGCTCCTAATACGACTAGTAGGGGCAAGAGAGGAAGCGCTAAAGTAACATCGGTAAATCGCATGAGCGCTTCTCCTTTTCTACCGCCGTAATAGCCCGCAATTAGACCTATTGTGACGCCAACAAAGCAGGAAATTGCACCAGAACAAATACCAACAAGTACGGATCCACGAGTTGCATCTATCAATTGGCTCAATAGATCCTCTCCTATGTCGTCAGTTCCCAACAAATGTTGCCAAGAAGGCGAGGCATAGGCCTGACCCGTGGTAGCACTTGGAGAATAAGGAGTTAACCAAGGCCCAAATAGTGCGATAAAGAAGAAAGAGAGAGTCATCGCTAATCCGATCTTCCCAGTCTTAGTCCTCCCTATGTTGGCTATGAAACGGACGAAACTCCTGATAATTCTTACAAGGTTCAATCTTCAGTACTCAACTCGCGGGTCTAAATAGAGATAGAAAATATCCGCTAGAATATTCGCGAGAATTATCAGCATTGCAGAGAAGAAAAATACTCCCTGTAGAACTGGATAATCTCTTGTGAACACCGACTGAACCAAGAGATAACCCATTCCAGAATACGAATAGGTTATTTCAACAAGATAGGCCCCTGAGAGTATGGCGCCGAAACTCAGAGCAAGATTCGCAATGCTTGGGAGTAGAGAGTTCCTGACGGCATGTCCAAATACAAGCGTTCTGAGTTTTAGTCCACGAGCTTTCGCAGCCATGATGAAATCTTCTTGCATTACATTGACCATTGTGTTGCGCATGACTATGGCGCTCCTTGGCAGGTTAATCAGTACCAAAGTGAGAATTGGCAGAAAGGCATGATAGAGAATCGTCTGAATTTGAAAAAAGACGTTTCCAGTCAACCCCTCTCCTGTACTTGCGGGTGGAAAGATGTGAAACTCGATTGCAAAGACGAAGATCAAGATCGTGGCGAGCCAAAAACTAGGAGCACCAGTCATAAAACTGGATATTCCCAGCAAAACTGAATCGCTTTTAGATCCTCGTCTCCACGCCAAGGTAGCCCCTAGAAGTATCCCAACTGAAAAAGCGATACCTTGAGACACTCCAACGAGGAGTAAGGTCCAAGGCAGATATTGCCATATGACAGCCCACACCGAAAGTGGATATTTTGCAAATGATACTCCGAAACTAGGCGGAAAGCTTCCAAAAGTCTCAGAGACATATTTGATAAACTGAACCCATAATGGTTGATTAATTCCCAGCTGCTCTAGAAGCTGCTCTCGCTGTGCAGGCTCTAAGTTCGCTGCGCCCACGAGTCCTGATAAAATGTTTCCAGGCTCAAGCCTAGGAATTAAAAAATTCAAAATGTATACTACTAAGAAAACTAGCAGTGACGTAAAAATGCGTCTCTTAAAGTAGGGTGACCGCAATCTATATGGAAAATGGACCAAGCGTTTCAGCTTCGAAAACGGGAACATTGTCATTTGGCCGCCGTAGTGTCCGTATACATGACTAGCGTTGCCGACCGGAATGTTGGCATCGAGAAGTCGTCAATGTGTTTGTTAGTAAACGGCATACCCATCAACTCGAAGAACTGCCCCCACACGACCAGCTCAATTCAATCACCCACGCGCCCGCCATGCTTGCACCCTTGAGCCAAGCATGGGCGAAATTCTTCGTCGCCTCGATGGCCTCCCCTCATCTTGGAAATATATCATTTACTGCTAATCACCGTTTCAGAATAAACGAACTCATGATCAGAATAGTTCCTGAAGCGATTACGATATTCGAAGTAATCTTCTAGTTCGGTTTGCGCGTCTGAAAATTCCGACACTGTTTGCCAAGCATAACGCTTATCCGCGTCACAATAATTACTCACCTTTCATGAAACACGTTATATCTAGTTTTGTGATGTTAGCGGTCGTAATATCCGTTTTCTGTTTCCCCTATACTGCTGCTTCCCCTACTCCGACTCTAGTCATTGGATCACTGGCACCCTTGCCCACCACGTTCTTTCAAGGTCAAAACGCTTGGGCTGACTACAGTCAGATTCCATACTTGTATCCTTACACAATGGGCTTGGGCGCATTTGGAATCCCAGGAATATGCAATGTTCCAGTCCCCGTCCCTGGAACGAATGACGCATCATGGATTCTAAACCTAAGATCTACCAATTACAAATGGTCAGACGGCGCTCCAATGAACTCCACTGACCTTGCCTACTCATTTGGTGTATATCTCTACACTGGAACTTACGCGAATCGCTCGACCTTTGATCGTTGGGGCCATGCCAGAGGATACATATCGAACATACAAATACTAAACTCCACCGCGATACAACTCAACTCATTCCAGCCATATCCTACCTTCATAGTTGCCATGTGGTTCTACGCTATCTATCCTTACCACTACTACAACCAATTTACCGGAACCAACGTGCTTCAAACAAAAGCAATAATCGGCGGCCCAGCTGATAGTGCGTATATTCCGAATAATTATGTACCGGGCGGCAACACTATGAATCTTGTCGCGAACCCATCTTCTCCAAGTTGGAACGGAGCCACCCCACCACTCGACAGCGTTACGATACAATTCTTTACGGGCGATGCTGCAATGGTCAGCGCCTTATCAGCCGGAACAATAGACGGAGCAGTAATCCTACCCAGCGACGTCCGCGCCCTTT
Source organism: uncultured Candidatus Bathyarchaeia archaeon (assembly GCA_964459245.1). Lineage (GTDB taxonomy): Archaea > Thermoproteota > Bathyarchaeia > 40CM-2-53-6 > 40CM-2-53-6 > FEN-987. The sequence goes on along the minus strand of CAYWMG010000084.1, from coordinate 1,243 downwards.
CATCGGTTCCAACGGTTACAGTAAGTCAGGTCCCCAGCGTAACTTTCTCAACTCTATACATTTCTCCCGTAGGATACCCATTCAATTCAGCGACATTCCGCCAAGGATTAATGGAGCTCATTCCTCGTGCGCAGATTAATCAAGCACTATACAACGGAACATCCACCCCAGGAAATGCCCTTAGGATGATCCCTCCGGCCATGGCACAATACTGGCCTGGCCCAAGTACCCCAACTTACAATTATAGCATACCAAACGCGCAGGCTAACTTCAAAGCAGCAGGACTAACGCAGAATAGCGCAGGAGCATGGGTATACCCCAACGGAACGAAAGTTACGGTGAACCTCCAAGTATCGAACAACGACCCCGATCTTGTTAGAGTAGGCCAGTTTATGCAATCGGCGTTAACGTCCGCGGGTCTAAGTGTGAATCTCCAATTGCTCGACCCTGCAACGGTGATTACAGACCTCTTCTCAGGCAATTACCAGACCTTAATCGTTGGGGGAGGAAATGGTTCAGTTTTTCCCTCACCATTTAGATGGATGGCCAATAACTCCAATTATCCAATAACGTGGAAAAACGCCACATTCACGTCTGCTCTTCGTAGAGCCCTGACCGAAGTTGATTCAGCAAAAGCGTTATCATACATCAAAGAGGCTGAATTCACCCTCGTACAGAATGCGGTCGTTGCAACGATCCTTAGCGTACCTCAATACGTAGCTTATAATTCCCAAAAATTTGCTGGATGGGAACCTGCCCTATCTCAGGCAAAACAAGTGATATATTTCACCAATGAATTCCTTTCGGAGACGCTTCTAACATCCGTAAGACCTGCATCATCAACTACCATGACAAGTAGCTCGACGGGCGTCGGTGGATTATCTAACGCTACTCTTATCCCAGCCGTAGTTGTCGTGCTTGTTGTAGCAGCAATAGGCGTCTATCTCCTAAAGCGAAGAGGACAGCAAGCACGGCCATGACGGCCGAGAGTAAATTATTCTAAGGATTGAGATCCGGACATAACAGTAGACTAACTGAAAAAGAGCTCCACTCAAAATAGAACAGAAGCAAACACGTAGAAGCTGTCCGAAACCATCCTTTTTGCATCTCTGCTCAATAACGAGAATCGCTACCGTGAGGTTTGTTCACTTAGACTCGAATGTTTAATTTTTATCTCTACTCGAAGCCATGGAAAGCCGCCTTGATCGATAAGGCTCAGATCTCTATTGCTTACTTTGGAGCT
>CAYWMG010000083.1:0-3996 GCA_964459245.1 uncultured Candidatus Bathyarchaeia archaeon | reverse complement strand
CCATGTTTTGTGATAGTTCTGCGTATAAGGAGTTCTAGTGTTGCCTCAGCATTTTCTAGGTTGCAACCTACACTCTCAAGTCGCTTAACCTCCCTCAAAAGCCGTGGTAGCCTCTTATCATTCCGGGAGAGGTTGAAGCCTAACTTCTGCGCCGCTAGGAGGAGGCTTGATCTTCCAGCTTGTGACGAGACGGTTATAGCGCGTTGATTTCCGAACGTTGGAGGATCATAGAATTCGTAGGATAACTCTGTTTTCAGTACGGCGTCGCCGTGGACACCTCCTTTGTGAGCGAACGCGTATTTCCCAACAAAGGGCTTGAACTGGTTCTCACGTATGCCGCTCATTTCGCAAACGAAGCGTGATAATGAGGTCAACCTGGATGACTTGAGATTTGTTTGAACTCCCATTATGTGGAGGTTTGCGATGACCTCAACCAGGTCTGCGTTGCCCACCCGTTCCCCTAATCCATTCATTGTTCCTTGCACATGGGACGCGCCGGCTCTCACTGCAAATAGTGTGTCTGCTGTCGCCATGCCTCTATCGTTGTGGCAATGAATTCCGACAGGAAGATGAATCGTTTCCAAAACATTTCTGGTCGCGTCATAAACTTCAATCGGGAAGGCCCCGCCTCGAGTATCGCACAAGACAACGGTTGACGCTCCCGAATCCTGAGCGGTATTCAAGACTGAAAGGGCGTACTCTGGATTATTCTTGTAACCATCGAAGAAGTGCTCTGCATCGAAGATAACCTTTCTTCCGTGTGATCGAAGATATCTGATCGAATCATGGATCATCTTCAAGTTCTCTTCGAGCGTAGTCCTGAGAACTTTCTCAACCTGAAATGGCCACGACTTGCCAAAGATTGTCACCGTCTCTGTCCCGGCTTTAAGGAGCTGCGCGAGATTCAGGTCTCTGTCAGCGTTTATGTTTGGCCGACGTGTCATTCCGAAGGCTGTCACGTGAGTGAAGTAGCCGTTGTCAAAGGCCTTGCACAGTTTGAAGAAGTCGATGTCCGTCGGGTTAGTCTCGTTAGGCCAGCCTCCCTCGACATAGTCAACCCCCGCCGCGATAAGTGCTTTAGTTACTCTCTGCTTCTGTGTCGATGTGAAGTTTACTCCAACCGACTGATTTCCATCGCGAAGTGTCGTATCGTAAACTTCGACAGATTCTGGAGTATGGTTATCGGTGAATTTGGTAATCGCCTTTAGGAGAGCGGTCGAAGTTCAATTTTTCCTCCACCAAAACATTACTGCATTCGAGAAGATTGGATGGCTATAAAAACCTTCTCGGGCGGCCGAACAATAGGAGGCTGGTCAGGGAACCAGAACTATCTTGCCATACGCACCAGGCTGCATAACCTCTTGGTGAGCGCGAGGAGCCTCTCTTAGTGGAATCTCCTTTCCAACTATTGGGCGTAAACTCTTATTCGCCAATCCCGCGCCTATAGCGCAATGGGCACTCTTCTTCTCATCCTTTGACATGATATACACCCCAAGTACCGCAGCCTCTCGGCTCATTAGATCCCTAGGATCAACTTCCACTCTTCCGCGACTTCCAACTATCAGCACCCGCCCACCCTTCGCTAGGGCCTTCAAGTCCAAACCAAGGTTTACGTTAGCCAGCATCTCCAGTATTACGTCAGCTCCTTGACCATTCGTTAGCGTCAAGACTTGATCCAGATGCCCAGGGCTCCGGTGATCGATCACAAAATTTGCGCCTTCATCGAGGAGGAGTTTTCTTCCCCTCTCGCTTCCGCCAGACCCAATCACCAGCATACCCGCTGCTTTTGATAACTGTACCGCGGCTATACCAACGCCGCCGGTTGCGCCATGAACTAGTACCGTCTCTCCGGGAAGTGCATGTCCACGTTGAAATAGTGCCCGATACGCTGTAGTGTAGGCAACACTGACAGCAGCTCCTTGTGAGAATGATAGATGATCCGGCAATGGATGTACATGTTCTATGGTGCATAATGTTTGTTCTGCGTATGTGCCCGTAATGGAACCTGAGAGGTACACTCGTTTTCCTCTGGCTAATCCTTTCACATTCTCGCCGGTTTCTTCAACAAGTCCTGCACCCTCCATGCCAGGGGTATAGGGAAGAGAAGGTTTCAGTGCGTAAGTTCCAGTACGGACATAAGTGTCAGCTGGATTAACACCCGCTGCCTTGATGCTGACGAGAACTTGATCTGCGCCAGGGTGGAGATCGGGCACGTCTTCAAGATGCATAACTTCAGGAGATCCAAACTCATGTACGCGAATAGCCTTCACTCTATTTCCTCCTAATCAGTAGTGGTAGTCGTGTAATCGGAGGTTTGGTGATTGGCTGAATAAAAATAGTTTGTGACGCCAACCTCAACGACTGGCTAGATTCAAACTGCTTAACCATCCATCAGGATGGTTGAATCATGCTCTGTCCAAACCTATCCGCGAAAGCATTAATACTACGCTTCTTGATACTGGTCAATGATGTTAAATGCCAACTCACGGCTCATTAACTAAAGCAGGAAAGGTACGTTCCCAAACTCCAAAGGTTCAAGCTCGAGAGAGACATTCTCCTATCCCTAAGATTCGAATCCGACGTAACTCTGAGAAACGATTTGAGATGGGTCGAAAACCTGGACAAAACTACTTACGCAGGTAAGAGTCTGTCGAGAACGCTCGAAGTGCTATTTGGTCTCTCGACTTCATGTGCGGTATACATGCACGCGAAGATTACGTTCAGTCCCCTTACGAAGGAGATTGAAATTAGAGAAATATTCAAGAAAGCCTGAAGTAGGCTGATTCAGTTATGAAGGCTTTCATTTCTATTGATATAGAAGGCATCCCACACGTAGTATCAAAAGAACACACGAGTTTGGATGGCCGGTTGTATGCAGAAGCCAGACAACTCATGACCGATTGTCTCTTGGTAGTCCTAGAAAGCTTGTCCAAGCTTGGCGTGGAGAGTTCGGTCGTAGCCGATAGTCACGGCCCCATGATCAATATACTGCCAGAAAAACTTCCAGACCATACGGAGTTAGTTCGTGGTTCCCCAAGAACCTTCTCAATGGTGGCTGGCGCAGAAGGATGCGATGCAGCATTCTTTCTAGGATACCATGCAAAACCAGGCACCCAAAAGGCAGTTTTCGATCATGTCATGAATTCACGTACCTTACAACGCGTCAGCATAAACGGGGAGGACTGCAGCGAATTCCTGCTCAACGGAGCATATCTCGGCGAATTAGGAATACCAGTTGTGATGGTGGCTGGCGATAAGGCGCTACTTGAGGATGATGTGAAGAAGTACGCTCCATGGGCAGCGCGTGCAATATTGAAAGAAAGCTTAGGAAGATATTCTGCCATCTCCCCCTCGCCAAATGAAGTTGCCACAATTCTCAAACAAGCGTGTGAGAAAGCGGTTGAAGTGTTCAACAGTAGACAAGCTCAATTGATCCGGTTCAAGTCTCCGATCAATCTCGAAATTTCCTTCACGAACACCGCTTACGCTGACGTAGCAGCCTATCTCCCACATTCGAAACGTGTCAACGGCACCACCATCAGTTTTGAGGCAACATCAATTTCGGAAGCATACACGGTAATGCAACTCTTGGCGACAGCTGCGCAGGGAGTCAGAAGTCAAGTTGACTGGTGACGAATAGTATGGCCGTAGATTTTTCCAACTGATCTGAACGGCATAATTGATCTTCATGGCGGGCCCGCGGGGATTCGAACCCCGGACCTCCGGCTGTGCTGTCAGGAATATACCTGTCCGCAGGCTTTCGCGAGAACGATCTCTCAGCGTCCTGATCCTGACTAGACTACGGGCCCCGCTTTTAGTTGATTATGATTCTAGTTAAAGTACGTTTATGATCTTGTTGTGGTGGTAGGCTATTTTGAAAACGCTTAAACAATTGCAGAGAAATGCACTCCATAGTTTCTTTACGTGAGGTTGTGTTTCAAAATAGCAACATCTCAAACAGAATTTTTCATCATACACTGCGATTCCTCGTCAAGT
>CAYWMG010000082.1:0-2195 GCA_964459245.1 uncultured Candidatus Bathyarchaeia archaeon | reverse complement strand
GACAAGTCATCTAACGTGTCTATGAGATCGCGAATGGTACTTCCGTTGGTTTTGACTTGGCGCGTCTTACTTCCTAGAATCATCTGCCATAAACCAAAGGCTACCACCGTGACGAGAACGGATCTCAACGGGATCTTCTTGGATTGAGAATTCTTTACTCAACTATTAACATGTGATGCCGAACACGGAGCGTTGTCTGGGCAAGGCATATCTCCTCCAACGCGGCTGGGTGGTTGAGGAGCCGTCATTAGTCAAGTTGACGATTTGAAACGGTGAGTGATTAGATTTGGCGAAAGCTGCTTTGTTGGTGATTGATATGCAGCATGATTTCGTAGACGAAAACGGTGCGGTTCCATGTGTAGGGGCTACCCTAGTGGTACCAAGGATAAAGAAGCTTATACAGGAAGCACATCGGGCTCGTATTCCAGTAATTTTTACGCAAGAGCTGCATCGTCCTCAGAGAGTTGATTTCGGAAGAGAATTAGACGGGGATGAGCCCATACATTGCGTGGAAGGAAGTCGCGGCGCTGAGATCGTGGAAGAGCTAGCACCCGAAGAGTCAGATTACGTTGTACCTAAGAGGCGTTACAGTGCGTTCTTCGGCACGGATCTGAATATTCTCCTGGTGGGGTTGGGCGTCGATACGTTGTATATTACAGGAGCGGCCACGGACGTATGTGTATACCTCACAGCCACGGACGCCCATCAATTCGACTTCAGAGTGAGAGTTCCAAGCGATTGCGTGGCTGGGACAAGCCAGCCCGCCCACGAAGCAGCCCTTGCCTCTGTAGAAAGGATCCAAAAAGGGGCAGTTACGACATCAGCTAAAGTCATTGAAACCTTTCAAACTTAATTCACGCTGTTCAGGCTTCTATTGAAGCAGTGCCTACTCTTAACTAGTCCAATTTGTGGATGAAGGACGGGAGAGCTGCCTCTGTGACGCTCCTCATTCGTAATGCAAGAATGGTTTCCGCGGAAAAACTCGTCTCCATCTTAATCGACGGTGAGCGAATATCAGAAATTTCAAGTGAGCCCCTGGCTGGCGCAGACAAAGAGATTGATGCACGCGGTGCTTTGGTCCTTCCCACCTTCGTAGAACCACACATACACTTAGACAAGGCCTTGCTCTCCGAGCAATTCGGTTTTTCCTCGTCAATTGGAGAAGCTCGCGAAATCATCAAGAAAGCAAAAGAGACATTCACGGTAAGCAGTGTGAAGGAACGAATCAAGGAAGTCATACCGTTAGCTCTGAGGCAAGGAGTTACGGTAATCAGAACCCACGTGGACATCGATCCAATTGTGGAACTCAAATCACTAAAAGCACTGAATGAAATTCGCCGCGAGTACTCACGCTTTCTCGATATACAAGTCGTAGCCCATCCCCAAGAGGGCGTTGTGAATGATGAAGGAAACGAAGAGCTACTGCGCAAGGCCCTCGAGTCTGGGGCAGACCTAATCGGTGGGCTTCCTGAAGTTGAAATGTCCGCTGATGAATCAAAGCAACACTTGGAGATTGTGTTCTCGATCGCGAGAGAGAAAGACGTAGACGTGGATGTTCATAATGATGTGGTGTCTTTCGGAAGGAACTTGGAGTACTTCCTAGCAAAGGTGATTAGGGCGCATTATGAGCGGAGGGCGTCCTCGGCTCATAACATTGCCTTGGCCCATTATCCCGACGACTACGCAAACAAGATCATAGGTTTGATAAAACAGGCCCAGGTTAACATCGTTACGAACCCTTGCACCATGATGACGAGCGGGAGAGAGCATCCGCCTCCAACACCTAGGGGGATAACCCGGGTAAGAGAGCTACTCAACGCAGGCGTAAACGTCACCTACGGTATTGACAATATGGTTGACCCCTTCAACCCATTCGGGGACTTCAACGCGTTGCGGAATGGTTGGTTACTCGCGTACGCGGGCCAACTGAATTCACCGGAACTCTTTGAGAGCATTCCTAGAATGGTTACTGAGAACGCGGCCCGTATGCTGCGGTTGGCAGACTACGGAATTGGGAAGGCGTGCCGAGCCGACCTTAATGTCCTGAACCATTCGAGAGTCGCTGATGCTTTGAGATTTGGCGACACCCCGCGATATGTCATCAAGCGCGGAAACATACTGGCCGAAAACGAGCTCATTAGCAAACTCTACGCTTAAGTCCTAAAGACCCGTGTGATTCTATTCCTTGGTGTAAC
>CAYWMG010000081.1:0-3174 GCA_964459245.1 uncultured Candidatus Bathyarchaeia archaeon | reverse complement strand
TCGCCCTCTCCTCGTTCAAGCATCGCCACACGCGTAGCATCTTCCTTCACGGTCAGGAAAACGATCTTGTCTATCTTTGCCGCTCCACCCCAATAGTCAGGATTCTTCTGTAGCACTATCCTCTCGCCTCGTACCCATTCGACAAACTTGAAGGGGCCTGTCCCGACTGGTTGGCTCCCAAAGTCCTTTCCCGACTTTTGTGTGGCGCTATAGCTGACTATCGCTCCGGCTCCATGCGCCAACGTAGGCAGCATCGGGCCGAAGGGATCTTTAGTGATCAACTGAACTGTATAGTCATCCACGACCTTCACTACTGAAATCATTGAGTATAGCGCTCTCCGCCTTAGCACTCTACCGAGGAATGGATCCTTCTCCAGCAAGACTCTGTCAAAGTTTGCCTTGACCGCTTGCGCGTTGAATGGTGTTCCGTCGTGGAATTTCACATCCTTCCTTAGATGGAAGGTCCAGGTCTTCCCGTCAGGTGAGGTTTCCCAAGACTGAGCTAGCGATGGCATTATGTTCAATTTCGGGTCAAAGGCGACCAAGTTATCGTAGATGTGCCTACAAACATTCTCAGATGGGTTATCCGTCATATCTTGAGGATCTAGAGTGACTGCGTCCACACCCTGGACATATGTTATGGTTGCGGGTGGTTTCGGCGTGATCATGGGCAGCACGGCATACGCGGCAAACCCCACGATGACAATGATGGCGGCAGCGATCAGCAACATCTGACGTTTAGTCAGTTTCCTAGCCTTCTGACTCAAAACTTTCCCCAAGCTAGTGTCCTGTCAGAATTAGTTTAACATTTTAGTATAGACGGTATACCCACTACTCTATTCTCTGTATACAATACGTACTGTGATCGTTTTGTATTTAGAAGGTCACTACTCCCTTCTAGCAAGGATCATTTCATTGCTATCAATGACTGGTAAGAACTATGGTCTTCGTCGGAGTGTCCACTGACGCAGAAACGCTTACTAGAACATCATTAATGCCCATTTTGATGGGCAAAAAGTCAGCTTAGCTGTTTCCTCGATGTGTGCTGCAGAGGATTTGTCTTGATGCATGGCGCATTCTGATCCTATTCGGTTTGAGAGGCGCATGGTTACGCCACAGCATTTGCACTCATGCCAATCAATTTGTTTATGTCCATAGTGTTCAGTGACATTTGGTCTTAGCTGCTTTTGGTCTTTGTCGCGTGTTTTCTTGCGTACGTGAATCCTACTATTACTAGTGCTGCGGCTGCTAGGGCTGCGAGAATGTAAGGCGAATACTCAAACCATTTCACACTACTTTGGTTCGTATTTGGCGTATTTTCAGTTCGTGATTCGCTAACAATTGAAGTGCTTTCTGTTGAGTGTTCACGTGATGTGGTCGTGATGGTAGTGGGCATTATATGGGCTTTAGGCGCCAAATGTGCGGCGAGTCTTGTGGCATCGATACTTCCCAACCCTGTGACGAAATTCCAACCCGCATGTGCACAGTAACCCGGCTTCGTGGCTGCGGGATCATTCCAGTTGGGTTGAAGTAAGCTACAACCCGAAGTAATCTCATGAAACACAGATGGATCCGATGAAGCCAAAGAGTAGAGTGTTGGATTCAGGAAGCCCAATCTTTCCCCAGCAGCCTGCTCAATATCCGCCATTATTCCAGCAAACGTTGGCGCACTAGCACTGGTTCCACAGAAGTTGTTTGGGGACCCGTTGAAGTAGTTAGCGTAGGGCGTTGCGCATGCCGCGTTAAGAGCAATGTCAGGAATGTTGCGATGATGATTCTGCGGAACCCTTGGTCCAGTCTGCCATTCAGGTTCAGGAAACAGGCTGTATGGACCTCCTCCGCTGTGATCCCATCCAGTTTCCGAATATCTGCCGTCCTGTAACGTTAACGAGGTGCCTCCAACAAATGTAATGTATGGGCTGTCAGGAGTCAAGTATGAGTTCGGCAGATGCTTCCTCCAGAAATCGCCTGTTCCAGAAAAAATTGTCATGTCAGATCCACCGTCGCCGGATGTAGCGATCAATGTAATCTTCTCCCCAACTGATTTGGCATATTCATCATTAAAGGAGCGCACCGTCTTCGCAGCCGAACCGTCACCCGTATCCCAATAGTTGCCTGTGCCATAGCTCGTCGTCATTATGTCAGCTGCATCGTGATCAATCACGTAAGAGTCATCGTGTGCAATGAGAATCTTCGCGTCCGGAGCCATCGCGTGCACCAACTCCGTGTCAGTTGTAACCTCCATATTCGGAGACTCTTCACTCGGATGGTACGATTGCGCCACCGATATGTCAGTGTCAGGTAATCCATACTTGTTGTTGAAGGCTTTCAGGTCGGAATAGAATGTTTTACCAATAGTCGGCGTCAGTACGGCAACTGTGACTCCCCTTCCAGTATAACCTGACTGAAGAAGCGTGTTCACATTGTACGCAGCACGTATCTGGTCCGGAGTTAACGGCGCCTGCGCACTAACTGGAGCTAAGAGCGTTTGGGATGGAACATTAACTACCAAGACATACAACGAGAAGAGCAACGCAATTGTGAGACGCGCCCGAAAGTTCAAGGGTTACTCTCCATCAAAGAAGAGAAAGCTAACGATGTTACGAGCAGACACATCCAATATTCTCCCAATCACAAACTCAGCTCCACCTAGAGTGACCAGGATCCATTTAAGCCCTGTGAAAAATGAAAGTATGAGTACTAGAAACTAACATTGAAGAGAGATTAGTGAACAGAACGTTCTTCCAAGAAATGGTTACCCAAACCACGCACCACGCATTAGCATAGACCAGAAAGCAGTGTCTCACAGCACCGTTGAACATGTTTGGGCTACGCAGAAATGAGCGAACGAGAGCTAGCTGGGTAACCCCTTTTGGTGCACGGGGGATTCTCATGATCGAAAAGCAGGTTGAATCACATTGCCAAAGTCAAGTCCCTAAACTAGTGTGGGGATCGAGCCACAATATCGGTTGATAGGTCATTGGCTTCTGATTGTAAAAAGTTGGTTGAGAAGCCATTAGCCTCCAGTTGGGGGAGATTCTGCTCCGAGTGTGTGTCCGCATTTGTAGCAGAATTGGGCTTCTTGCAGGTTTTTGCTCTTGCAGCGTGGGCATGTGGCTGATGATACTTTTTCTAAGGAAACATTTGGCTTGACAAAAATCACGTCGCCTACTT
>CAYWMG010000080.1:0-2136 GCA_964459245.1 uncultured Candidatus Bathyarchaeia archaeon | reverse complement strand
GACGAGCCCTTTAGGCTCGGCCCAACCGGGCCGTTTATAGCCTTCATCGAAGATCCTGACGGGACGCTCATCGAATTAATCGAAAGAAAGTAAAGACGCAGAAAAGCCATGCTTCATGGTTTACAGCCTTATGCGACCAATTTAATTGCACATCGGCGAAGAGGCAGTTCCTGAGAGTAAGAATAATGCCCATGGATCCTAGAGAACGAGTATTCACGACGATAATGAGGATTCTCAGAGGTCTATCTGTGGACAGACTACTGCAAATTCTGTCGTCCACTAAGCCTTTCATAGAGTACTTCAAAGGGTTCGAGAAAGTGGGAGCTGTCAAACAGATTTTTGGAATAAGAACGGAATCAGTACTTCAGAATCTCAGAGTTGAACTGACGCCGTTGGGTGGTTACATGAGAGTGAGCGGTGTTGATGGCCACTTGATAGTCAGTTCGCGTTACCTTAACAATGGAGACAAGATCGACATCTATCTCGATGTAATACACGAATTAGTCCACGTCAGTCAGTTCATGAATGGAAAGGAGCTCTTCGACGTTCACTACGGCTACACAGAAAGACCTACTGAAGTTGAGGCCTATCGCCACGCAGTTGAGGAAGCCAAGCGACTGGGGCTGAGCGATCAAAGAATCTGTCAGTACCTCAAGACCGAATGGATGAGCGTCAATGACCTCAGAAGACTAGCAAAGATCCTAAATGTCGATTGTGGGCAAACAGCCTAATGCGAGGACTGCGCCTGGAGAATACAGAGAATTGCTTCAATTGATTTAAATTTCGATATCAGCATTATGCTACTGAAGTGTCTTGAAATGGCTACCTTCGTTTTCAATATCCCCGTCGGAGAAAACAGAAAGTTACAACACGTCATCAATGAGATCAAGAAAGATGCGAAGTTGCAAGCTTTGTGGAGATGCGCGAACGTCATGGCGATCGATCGTATGGGTTACACTGATCACGGTCCCACGCATGTCAAGATCGTGGCAAACTCCGCATTGAAAATGCTCAGGATACTTATCGAGAAAAAGGTTGCACCAAGCATAGTAAAGGATTACAGCATGAAAAACGAAGATGCCGAAGTGGTTGTCGTTCTCGGGTCAATTTTTCACGATCTAGGGATGACCGTGATAAGAGACAGCCACGAGGTATTTGGTGCGTTGTTAGCCTCGGAATTTATCGAAAAATATTTGCAAGGAATATACTCGGAAGAAGAACGAATGATAATTCTCTCCGAAGTGCTGCACGAAATAGTTTCGCACGAAGAGCCACGCAAGCCTCTGACCCTGGAGGCAGGAATAGTACGCGTAGCAGACGCGCTGGACATGGAGAAAGGAAGGGCACGAATACCTTTCGAAGCCGGAAAAGTGGATATCCACTCCGTATCTGCGCTTTCAATCGAGAAGGTAAGCATCCAAGAGGGTGACGTGAAACCAGTTACTGTCAGAATCACGATGTCCAACCCAGCGGGCATTTTTCAGATCGACCAATTACTCAAGCCCAGGATCGAGGATTCAGGACTCAGGAACTACATTCACGTTGTCGCCGAAATAACCGGCGAGAAAAAGACCAGAATCCTGGACAAATTTGAGATCTAATTAGGTCCCAAAAGCACCCGTGTTGTTGCCATGCCCTACAGAACTGACTGTTGTTATTCTCAATGCAAGTAGTTTCAAACGAGGGTACCACAGTAGCTTGCTTGTTAGTAGTTGTCGATGCTGAGCGCTTGTTCGTCAACTCTTCTGGCATTTTCGTGCTTCGAAAGTAGTACCAAAACAGCGTGATAGAGACTACGTACAGTATACTTGCCAAATAGAATGGTGTTGCCAGAAACCCGATCCCCATAAGCCACGCGCCAATAGAAGTGCTTAAAGCGTTGGGCAATCTCCAGAGGGCGGCGCTTATTCCTGAAGCTGCACCGCGCTCATCCTCCGGGACTAGCCCCATTATCATCGATTGCTGCAAAGGACTCGCCATGTTCATTAGGAAAGCCCTCACAGTGTAGACGAAGCTGGCTGATATGAACTCCGGCGACAATGGTGTGGCGAACATAAATATGGTGGATATTCCCTGCGTCAGAACGATGGCTCTTACCAAGCCGATTTTTCTGGCAAGGGGGGGAGCAAAGAGTGT
>CAYWMG010000079.1:0-9983 GCA_964459245.1 uncultured Candidatus Bathyarchaeia archaeon | reverse complement strand
ATTATGCCTGACGTGAGTAGGATGGTTCGGTTCTCTAGAGAGACACCGTCTGACCAATGATCAAAACGCAGTCGAGTAGTTTCATTTATCGTCGCGAAGGAAGGAGCTGAGATCGAATGCCTACCCAACCCGACTGGGATGCTGCCGTCTTCGTACCGTGTTCCATCTACCCAGACGCTCACGTTCCTTGGAAGAATTATCGTAAGCATCAAGGGAGATAGGTTGATTGTGAAGGGCTTACTCGACTTTTTGATAACCGTATTGTTTGCATCATTGAGATTCGTCAACATTTGCAACTGCCAAGGGCCCGGGGGGCGTTGAACGTCAGCAAAGATTCCTCCAATCTTGAACTGGACAATCTCGATCCCAGACGTGGATTGAAGCCGAACTCGACAGAATGCTAGACCAGTAGGCTCGCCACTGCACTGGTTAGGTGAACCATCCGCAGTTCCCGATACAACCGTACTGTTCAGGTCAGCAATTCCAACCAGCAGCCAGTAACCAGGCTTCGAACCATTATACGGAATAGCGGCGCTAACTGCGATAGGTGCAAGACTTCCAGCGGGCACGATCGATGGGTACGTTAAACGAGTGATACTCAAGGTTTGAGCATGAGCCGTTGGAAACATGAAGGAGCAGCAGAGAATCAGCAACGGCCAAAGATATTTTACGTTATGCAAATTTGCACCAGGGACGAGCATGCAGAAACAATGCTCTCGTAATTATTGTTTCCCCACAGAGTGGATGATGGATTTTTTAGGTGACCGTCCTCGCTATGTTCAGAGGCCTAGGGCTCGGCAGAATACGTTGACATAATTCATAGCTACGTTTGGCCATATGGTGGCTCTGCTATACTCGTAGGCTGTTCTACTGTATCTCTGGAGAATCTGCTCGTCTTTGAGTAGTGTATTCACGCGTTCAGCAATGGAGTTGGGATCCTTGAACTTGCATTCCATGGCGGCACCGGTTGAGATAGCCTCTTCGGCGTGGAGAAATGGGGTGGTAACGATGGCTTTGCCTGTGCCCAGAGCATATGCGAGTGTTCCACTGCTGATCTGTTCTCGATTTGGGTAGGGAACAATGCAGACGTCGGTTGCCTGAAGGTAGGTGACCAACTCGTTCTCTGGCAGAAACCGATTCATGAAACGGACGTTCTTCTTCAACCCGAGTGACTCAACTAGATCGATTAGAAATCCTCGGTACTCTTCGCCTTCGCGTTTCCTGACCTCTGGATGTGTCTCGCCAATAACAAGGTACAGGATTTCCGGCCGTACCCGCAGTACGTGTGGGAGCGCCTGTATTGCATACTCTATTCCCTTCCCGCGACTCAGCAACCCAAAAGTCGACAGAACAACATGGCCTTCCAATCCTAAGCTTCTTTTTGCCGATACAGTTCCAAGGTAAGGCAGGTTCGGGCATCCGTGAGGTATGTGTCGAATTCTGTCCGGAGAACTATCGTAGAGTTGTTTCAGCATTCCTATGCCGACCTTTGACATCACAACCACAAAGTCACTGTGCAGGAGAATTTCTTCCATCACTCTCTTCGCATGCGAAGATGGTTCCGGAAGGATCGTGTGCAGGGTGGTGACAACCGGTTTCTTAATTTCTCGTAGAAACTCATTGACATACGCGCCCCATTCTCCGCCAAATATACCATATTCATGCTGTAGATTCACAACATCCACATCAGAAGCGTTGATCTGCTGAGCAACCTTCTCGTAAGATTGAATGTCATTGACGTCGATCTGAGACTTCACTCGGAACTCGTAGTCGTAGTGTCCGCCTCTATCGTTGATTGCTGTAACTACGGGGGACGTCACTACTCGCGTACAAAACATGGTGATGGCATCCACGAGACCTTTCGTGTACGTAGCGATGCCACACTCGCGCGGAGGATATGTGCTCACATAGGCAACTTTGATCTTATGGGCTTCATGATCATCTATCGTTTCAGGAAGTATATGGGCGCTCATCATGTAGTATCCGTGGGCGGCCTCCAGCAGTCTTCTCTCTGTGGTCAGGCCAACTAGGGCGCCGCCTCTCGTAATTATCAGTCTTCTAATGTTATGTCGCTGCAGTGTTTCCAGGGCGTCTAGCATTGTTCGCGTAGCTTCAATCGTCACGAGAGGTTTGGACATCACGTCGCTGGCAAGTGTTAGTTCAAGATTCTTCCCGGGTTTGAGGACTCTCTGGAGCATATCTCTTTCAGTGATGATTCCCACAGGCTGGTTGTTCTCCACAACCACTACGGCCCCAACATTCTCCTTTGCCATTAGATCCATTACCGTTAAGGTTGAGTCTAGAGGAGAGACCGTGGGCGGTGCTGGTCTCATGCTTGTTTCTACAAATTGGCTGAGCACACCCTTCGGGTGTGAGCCTGTTTCATTCAACTCTCTCGAATGGAGATTCTATGGGTTGCTATTTATTCCTTGAGCGCGCGGAATGCAACGAGGGTCCTAGGATTAGGTCTGGCGTATCATTCTTCCATCTAGGGAGACTGCTGGTCCTTTACGTCTCGGACAATTACTGGGTCATTCTTCTTGACTCTTTGATAATGTCGAGTATCTTTCTGAACTCTTCTGTTCCAGCTCTCTCGGTCAATTCATAAATTACTGCTTCTGTTGTCGTTATTACTGCTCCGCTTGCTTTCATTCTCTCTATTGCGGTTTCCCTATCAACTATTGCATGGGATGAGGTTGCGTCTTTCACCACAAGAACTTGATAATGGTTCTTGATCAGGTCGAGGACAGTTTGTTCTACACAAATGTGCGTTTCGATACCACACGCAATAACTGTTCTCTTGCGGGTTTGTTTGAGTTTTGTCATGAACTCTCTGGATCCGCAGCAACTGAAGGCCAGTTTTCTAAAGACAGGCCCGGACAATGGGGTCTTGATTTCTGCGAGAGTTTCACCAAGTTTCTCTTGTTCCGTGGCTAAGACAGGCACCCTCAACACTCTAGTTGCTTTGATCAAACCAATAATATTCCGCACGATTGCCTCGTGTTCAGAAACTGTCGCGATCAACCGGTCTTGAACATCAATAATTAGCAAGACACAATCGTTCGATTTGACCTTCATACTTTCCACGTTCTGTAACTCGTGAAATAAGCAAGACTGATGATAACTTTCTCTTAAAGCCGTGCACCATTTCCGGAATGTCAACACAGACAAATCGGACGTGTGGGTGGGATTCGAACCCTCGGCATCTCAGACGCATGCTCGGATGAACCAGCGTCATCACAGGAGCTGGTATCAGTCATTTCAATCATCAGACTGTTAATGGTCATCCCGGAACGTACGAATGATCTATGAGAGGCATCGTTCGAATGTGTTTACTTGTTGATGTTTCTCAAGAAAGACGCCAGTTGTAGGATCGGTGTACTCGATTTGGGTGGATCTTTGAGAGCGCAATCTCCTGCATGAGCCATTCTTGTTCACGCTTAAATCCAGCTACCGGTCAAAACGGAGTTGCTGAGAATCAAATGTCGGATCGACCTAGGGCTCGTGATTTTGGTGTTAAAATAGGATCACTCGAAACTGGAGCGAATAATTCCATTACTGATATTCCTGGTGTTCGCGTTGGCCAAGTTACATTGATCAGTGGCGAAGGCACTCTTAGGCCTGGGCACGGACCAATTAGGACCGGAGTGACAGCAATCCTTCCTCACACTGGCAATGTCTTCAGGGAGAAGGTCAAGGCGGCATCATTCATCATCAACGGTTTTGGCAAATCTGTAGGCCTATTTCAGGTCGACGAGTTGGGAGTTCTTGAGACGCCAATAGTTCTCACGAACGCACTCAACGTTGGCATTGTGGCGGATGCCTTGGTTGAGTATATGCTAAAGATGAATCCTGAGATTGGAGTCACAACGGGGACGGTGAATCCGATCGTGTGCGAATGTAATGATGGCTTCCTCAATGATATCCGTGGAAGACACGTTCGGCATGAACATGTCCGGAAGGCACTTCAGGATACGACTGACGGGCCTGTTGAAGAGGGGGTAGTAGGGGCGGGAACCGGTATGTCAGCCTTCGAACTGAAAGGAGGTATCGGGTCTTCATCTAGAGTCATATCGAAGGAGTTCGGCGGGTATTTTGTAGGAGCCTTGGTTTTATTGAACTGCGGCCTCCTTCCTGATCTAAGAATTGATGGAGTGCCTGTAGGCCGCGAATTGGCAATGAGCGGAAGCGTCGCCACTGCAGAAAGCGGGTCGATCATAATCGTAATCGCTACGAACGCTCCAGTAACATCGAGACAACTGAAGAGAATGGCTAGAAGAGCGACCCATGGTCTCGCCCGAACTGGTTCCATCTCTGGCCACAGCAGCGGAGACATTGTCCTGGCGTTCTCCACGGTGAACCGCGTTCCACACTACAAGTGCGATGCCAAACCTCATTCAGGGTCAGTCTTTGAGGAGGACATGGATTGGTTGTTTAGGGGTGTAATCGAGTCAACAGAGGAGGCTATCCTTAATTCCCTATTCAAAGCTAGAACAACAATTGGCAGAGATGGAAACAGACGATTGGCTCTCCCACTGGATGAAACGAGGAAAATCCTCCAGAAATACGGAAACGTCTAGCGCCTGCTTGAAGCAATGCGAAAACAGAAACGAGTGCGTGGGAAGGCGTGCACAGTTTTCAAGGAATTTGCGCATCAGTTTACTTTGAAAAATCTGTTCCCAAGATCGCGCGCATCTTTGACATGGGACGATAGGATTGCCCCGAGTCTGTTATCCTGCCGCTTCTTTTCCTCCTCTCGTCTTCTTCAAGCGAACTCGACTTAAACTGCAGACAATATCCTTGACATGATTTCTCGTCATAATTGTAACAGTCTCTGCAACGATTCAACGCGTGTCGCCTGTACTTATTGGCATCGTAAAATAGTTCGTTAAAGATCTCGCCCACTGACATGTCTCCTATCCTATATGAAGGCAGGATCCCACGCATTGACGTGCAATACTCCACCGTAAGGTCTGGCATCACGTCCATATGTGGCGTACAGACAGCGTAGAAGTTGCTGAAAAGGTGCAGGTACCGAAGCTCCTCCTGTGTGTATAGGCAGAGGGGGATTGCGCAATCCACAGCCGGTTTAATCCCTTCCTCCACACATGCCTTCACAAAATCCATCGAGGTGGATTTCACGCCAGCTAGCTCTTCAAAATCAACGTAGATGTTGCTTCTGTTGCTTGCTGGTCTGCTGAAATCATACCTTACTACGGGCGATCCATATTTCTTAGCTAGCTCTATGATGTAGCGGTAGTCTTGACCTCGCTCATAGAATGTGATCGCGAGACACAAATGCCTTAGAATGCTCGTTTCGAATCCGTATTTCCTTACGGATCTGTCACCACTTATCCATTTCAAGGTCTCTAAGTTACTGTTTAGGAGATCCCATTGCTTGGGAGTGTAAGTCGCTGGATTCATCACGTTGACTAGCCAATTAGTACGTGTTATATCTGCAACTGCTTTGTACAGTCGTGTTTCTCCGAGACCATTTGTGAGAATGCCATCAACCGTTATGCCGTTCTTCAACAGTTCATTTACAAAGCCTACTAGGTCGCTGTGAAGCGTGGGTTCTCCTCCCGCAAGTTTCACCTTGTCAACATTCGATTCCTTTAACCAGCGGCTTACAGAACGGATGTCTTTGATAGACATCTGTTGTGCTAACTGATCGTCTGAGGTAATCCAGTCGTGCACGCAGCAGAAGGGGCATTTCCGATTACACAGGTTCGTGATGAAGAGGTTGACGCTGTAAGGCTGAAGGGACTGTTGAGGCTGGCCAAGAATCATACATCATCATCCTTACGAAGTATTACGATGATCAATCTTCCCTTTAGGGGCATATACATTGGCATACCCCTATTGGGTTTTCTTGTCACTATATTCTTGAACCCACAGGTCAGCAACTGCTCTGCTCCCTTCACGAAGCCAATTTCATCACAATTTGTCTGGATTGAGATGAGTGAAAAAATCGATGAGTGAGGATATATTCTCTATTTAGATTAAATCTTTAAGAAAATTGTGCGTCACCTACGTCAGGCGCGCACGCTGATTTGGATATTTTAGAGACAGGAAGAATCTGGGACCTAGCCTTCTTCATACTGATGACGGTGACGCTTGGCTACTATCTTTGGAGGATCAAGAACAACAAACCTCTGCCTAAGATTAGAAAGCTTCCGGCGTTAGACGCTATCGAAGACGGTGTCGGGCGCGCTGTGGAAACGGGTAAGATGGTGTTCTTCGAGCCGGGGGAGGCTGTACTCGCAAGTTCTCTTGCATCGATGACACTGGCAGCGATGAACTGTCTGAGACACACGGCACGACTGTGCGCTAGACGTGGAGCGAAATTAGTGTTCGGAGCAACAGGCACAGAAGTATTGCCACTGGCACAAGGCATAGTTGAAGAAGCATACAAAATTGAAGGAAAGCCAGAAGATTTCCGGCCGGAAAACGTAAGATACTTCGGAGCGGGTTTTTCAGGGAATATGGCGGAAGCTTCCTACATGGCTACCGAGGGGTGCGCTTCTCTGGTTATGGTTGGCATTTTCTATACGTCATGTCTGGTACTGCTTGGTGCATCGGCGAGAGCCCGTGCGATGTCCATCGGTGGAACAGCCAGGTGGATCATGATGTACGCGTTTGGTATCGCCGCTGACTATATTTTCATGATGGAGGACATGTACGCTGCTTCTGCTATAGTATCTGATGACCCACTCATTAAGTCGACACTAGCTGTTGAGGACATCATAAAGATCGTAGCGGTGGGTCTTACAATAATCGGATTACTGCTTATCAGTTTAGGGGTTAATTTTGCGAACATAATAAAAATTTGAGGTGTTCTGCAATGTCTCGTGAGATAAAGAGAAGAATTCCGATCGGTTTGATATCTGTAATAACCGCCTTCTTTCTAATTGAATACTTCGCGGCACCCTCGTTTACAGTGATTCATAGCGTGAAAGGAGAGTTGACAGTATGGGGAGCTTTGATCGCGGGGTTCATGCTAATCTTCGGTGTATTCATTTTGCTTCGCCACCACTTTCTGCAACTAGCCGTTCGACATGCGGGGTGGCAGGATAAGGTCTGCAGTATAGTTTTCTTCGCCGCTTTTCTAGCATTCCTCGCTGTAGGTTTCTCGACACCTGCTAGAGTTGCTGGCGCAAACTATCGATGGATATATCAGAACATGTATACGCCGACCGGTTCTGCAATCCTAGCATTGTGTTTCTTCTGGTGCGTGTACGGTGGTTATAGAACGTTCACCATTAAATCATGGGAGTCTGCAGCGATCGGCCTCGGTGCGGTGATCTACATGTTGAGGTTACTGCCCATCGGACCCTACTATATTCCACAGCTCGCACCCTTCGGGGATTGGGTTCTCTCAACTATCAATGTTGGAGCAACCAGAGGGGGAACAATAGCGGTTGGAATAGCCGCACTGATTCTTGGGTTTCGAACTTTGATCGGAAAAGAGACCTCAGTTCTAGAGGCAACGAAGGAGTAGTTATGAGCAGATCCATATTCGAGAAGCTAAGAAGCATACCCGACCAGTATCTGGCACTGATTTCCATCCTCTTCATGCTGATACCTGTCATATATCCACTTGGACTGCCTCTCCCAATATCGGCTCCTACGAGAGGATACTATCAGACGATAGAGAACTTGCCATCTGGATCTATCGTCGTGATCGATAACGGTCCAAGTATTGCGCAGTGGAGCCAATTCGAGTCACCGGAGCTCGCAACGTACAAACTGCTACTCTCTCGCCCCCTCAAATGGCTCAGCTGGGGAACAACCACAGACGGGCCTGTGATGAATGATATACTATTGAAGCGTATCGATCCCGAGAAAACCTTCGGCAAAGTGTACGGTAAGGATTATCTTATCTTGGGCTACATTCCGGGATATGAGACGGCTATAGCTGCTGTGGCACGAGACACTCATGCTGTCGCAACTAACGACTATTATGGGAACAGCGTGACTCAATATCCCCTTTGGAACGAAATTACGAATGCTAAGAGCTTCGCTTTGGTAATAAGCATAAACACTGGCTGCACGAACATGGATGTAGAGTCACGTCAATGGTACGCTATCTATGGCCTCAAGATTCTGGAGATCAACTCCGCTTCTTGTTCTGCCGTGTCCATTAACTACTTCCCCAATATCATGCCTGGAGGACTATGGGGGTCTAAAGGCGGTGCTGAATTGGAAATCTTGTCTCATTTCCCCGGTCCTGGACTCAGACTCAACGATGCCGCCAACCTTGGTCTGATTCCGTTTCTAGTGTCTCTGGCGGTAGCGAACATAGGCTACTTGGGAACCAGATACCTAAGGAAGGAAAAGAAGGCTACGCCATGACTCCTGGTGAGATATGGGCAGCGTGGTTATTCGCACTATTTAGTATCGCCATACTGTCATATCTTTGGAAGATAACCATCGTATACCGATTAGCTGAAGCGTTTTCAGTAGGATCCTTGACCGCCCACGTAGTTATCACAAGCTACACTGGTTCCATTGAGAACATTGGCATCATTCCGATCATAAGCGGCCAATACGTACGCATTATTCCATTCGTTTTGGGGTTGCTCGTATTCGCTAGATTCATCCGTAAATATGGCTGGCTTTCAAGATATCCCACAGCAATCCTAACAGGTGTAGGCATTGGTGTGATGTTCGGCGCGACCTTCCGTGCTCAGATCATAGCTCAAATCGGAAACACTGTCTCTGCGTTCCACGAACTAGACATAGTGGGAGCTATCCTAACTCTAGTCGGTATGGTCACCGTTCTGTCGTACTTCATCTACACGCATGAACAAAAAGGACCTCTTGGCATATCGGCAAAAATAGGTCGGCTCTTTGCCATGTTCTCCTTCGGCCTTAACTTCTCTGCCGAAATTGTGTATTACCTGACAGTGATGGTTGGAATTCTCATAATCCTATACGACACTTGGATAAAGGGCGCAATTCTAGGTCAATGAGAGATGACTCTCACTATCGTGAATCATAGTCTAATGAGATGAGGAAACAATCTAATCCAACACTAGGATATTATCCCTCGACGCTAGTTTAGAGTTTAAGAAACCTATCAATATCCACTCTTATCCCACCCGTTTCTCCTAACCGACCGCCAAGAAGCCCTCCAATGAGGTAACCAAGAAAAATCCAGAGATCTTCAACACCGCCTCGAAATCCAAAAAACGACATAACCACATACAGAATGTACGAATATAACCCGAGGACAGCGCCAGTCAACATGTGCGTGTGCCGTCTCCGCCTTGTTAACAGAAATCCAGCTACGGCCCCGGAGAAGATGGTTATTGACCAATAACCCAGAACCATGAAGAGATATGTTAGAGTTGAAAGAGTTTCTTGAAGGAAGAAAGTAACAAATATCCTTATACCATTTGCTAGCAGTGCCCCAGCCAAATAACGTCTTATCCCTGGATTTCTCAAGTGCAGATTCTTCCATGTGATTCCATGCGCCATGACGAAAAAAGACTTTAGCGTGAGTCCTTGCTTTACCAGGAAAAGCAATAGGGAGAGCCGTATATGACTCTTAGAGGGAAGTTGTCGAGAATCTTTGCTGGCAACAAAAGCATAAAAAACGATTACTCGATGGACGTCCCTTCACTGGAGTTGAGCTCTGAAAAGAAAGAGGAGATTATTGAGAAAATAACTCTCAAAGTGAAACAGTACGGATTGAAGACTCCTGCAATTTTATTTCTGCGCTCATTCAAACCCGCAAGCGTGTATGGAGCACAGATCGCCCCGAGTATGCTAGGCCCATTCTTCATGCTTTTTGAAATGTTCGATATCGAGGCATACAACTACAATGCAATCTTCATGAGTAGAGAAAACGTTGACAAACTCCTTAAGAGAATTGAAGAAATATAGAACCCTATTGTTACCTATTCTTCCACTATCTCAACATTGGCCCGAGGAACAGTAACTTTCTGCTTATTTTCAAGCTCTACCTCTACAATCCT
>CAYWMG010000078.1:0-2297 GCA_964459245.1 uncultured Candidatus Bathyarchaeia archaeon | reverse complement strand
GATCGCAATTCATACTACGTTAATGTACCCTTCCATGTATCCCATAAGACCCATGCCCAAGCCGCACGGCGCGCTGCAGTAGTACAAGTACTCTCCAGGCGTTGTGAAAGTTACAGTGAAAGTTACGATTGTATCAGGTGGAAGCGGAATGTTCACGTTTGTTCCCGTTACTAAGAACGTGTGTGACACGGGTAGCTTCACAGACTGACCGGTGCTATACTCGACTGGGACCTGCCCAGTTGCAGTATCGTTGTAGATCGTAAATGGAAGTGTGACATTAGCCGTATAGTTGAGATTGAGGGCTGTATCGAGGTTCGTTATTATGAAGGTGACCGGCTGATTTGCGGGAACGCTTACGTTGTTGTCGTTTGGTCCGGGACGCGTTGAATTGGTACCGGGCTTAGGTATAGTCCCGTTAGCGTTCGCGGGAATGACGAAGGCATCGTAGGTGGCTCCTCCCCAGTCAGGAATGACGACAAGGTTGACGGTCCGCTCTGAAGGGGCCGCGAATGTCGTAACTGGCTGCATCACCGATGACGAGTGTGGAAGGTAGGCTGCGATGTCCGTTTGATAGAACGTGTAACCTATCGAAGTTCCGATTAGGAGCCCCACAAATAACCAAACAAGCGGCGACACCCAAAACGAATCCTTTCGAACCATAACGATCACCCACACAGAATGCTGCGTGACTCAATGAAACCTAACAATTTTCCTTTTTTCTTCTTCGGCCAACTTCTCTTCGCGATTTCAACGATCTTCTTTGTTCGGCCATTGATGACACAATCATGGAGTTTCTAGGCATGTCTGTTCTTGATGCGCTGCATTCCAGTTTGGAAGCCTGTGCCCTGCCGGCGATAGCCATGAAGTCCCAAAAAGGTCTTAGCCTCGCGTGAGGTTGAAGTTGAGACACCAGGGGTAGAGCTGAAATCGCCGGGGGATTTTGGCGCCACTTTACTGGTAACATTTAGGCAAATCGTGAGGCCGATGGGATTTGAACCCACCAATCTCGTGGGTACAATTAGTCAGCTGCTTTACCATTTAATGAGCGAAGGTTTGGCAACGCGTACTTGTCCAACTATCGCACTTGTTTCGCCTTGGTATCCAATCGATCTCCCAGTTTGGTTTCCCATTTACGAGGGGTAAGGTCTAGGTTTAGACGCTAGAAGGAGAGTCATAATAACTATCTCCCTTGCGTCAACTTTTTGGAACGATTCGCTCAACATGGTTTGAAAGGATTCTCTATCAACCTTTTCATTCCCCTCGGATTCGTGTTCATGTTTCTCCATGAAGTCACCTATTGTCAATGGATCATCGATTTCGTTTATGAGAGCTGTTGGCGCTAATATTCCGAGTCTACCATTTCTTCCGACGATCCTGTGCCATTCCCTCACGGAATTTTTGAGGTGCTTCTTTGGAGGAACGTCTATGACCAGCAGGGCATCGAGGTAATTGTTTTTCAATGGAATACTCTGATGTGTGCCATCCAAGGAGAATAGGTTCTCAGCTTCAAGATCTATGCTCAGCGAAGCGGGTTTGATGAAGTAGATTTTTCCTTTTGGTACCTCATCACAAAGGATAGAGATTATCTTTTCGTGGAACGGTGAGTATTCAGATGCGAGGTAGCCAAT
The DNA here is from genome assembly GCA_964459245.1 of uncultured Candidatus Bathyarchaeia archaeon. GTDB lineage: Archaea > Thermoproteota > Bathyarchaeia > 40CM-2-53-6 > 40CM-2-53-6 > FEN-987. Next base: position 669 of record CAYWMG010000078.1, on the reverse strand, counting down.
GGTGGCCGCGTGTCCTAGTCCTCGGCTAAGCGATCGGCAGATTCTGTTGAGAGCATTGATCTTGGCTGGCAGGCCCATTAGGTACTTTCCATAATACTCGTGCACTGTTCCTATTGCTTCCAAGAGAATGATGTTGAGTTCCACAGCCCCTCTCTTCCCAACCCCGTAGACTCTTCTTCTAGGGCCGATGGCGCTCTTCTCCCAGCGACCAACCAGATAATTCTCTTTCAACATCTCATTCAGGACTCGGTAGAGGAGACTAATCTCAATCCTAACACCTTCCCGCATCAGCTTCCTGTGAATATCATAACCATACGACTCCCCGTCACCGAGGATCTTCAGGATGGTTCGCTTGAGGTCCTTGCTTCTCACGTCAGCTACCCCTATGCCTATATGCATTTCAGTACTATAGGGACCGCTCCTTACTATACTATAAGGTTGAGGCAGATGCATACAATACTTGCAAACCGTTTGCTTCGCGTATGAAAGATGAAAGTAAAGTCTCGTAAGTTGGCTGTTACCGCTATCTTCCTGCTAACGATTGTTTTAGCCTTGTCTTCAGCGATGATTCTCAATACCAGTGTATTGGGTTGTCAACAGGGCAACTGTGGGCATTCAGGAGGGCATACAGGAGGGGGACACACAGGAGGGGGGCACACAGGAGGCGGG
>CAYWMG010000077.1:0-3041 GCA_964459245.1 uncultured Candidatus Bathyarchaeia archaeon | reverse complement strand
TGGCAAGACTAGTTACTTCAACCTTGTAACTCATGAAGAGAAGAATGTTGGGCTCGGGCCATTCACAACGCTAGGTAACGTTGCTCGACGAACACAAATTCCCAACAATCCGGCAGGTGAATTTATTCTAGTGGATTCCATCGGTTTCATCGAGGACATGGACCCAATTATCCTCAAAGCCTTCCATGCTACGTTGGGAGAGTTATCGACAGCCGATTTAGTGCTCCTATTTGTAGATGTAAGTGAGGGAAAATTCTCCCTTGAGCGAAAAGTGAGAGCTTGCTGCCAAATCCTCCGTGAGGTCGACATAAGCTCGCCAACAGTAATCTGCGCGAATAAGATAGATCTACTCTCTGAAAAGGAACTTGATGAAGCATTAAGTCTCGTACACAAATACTTCCTCGAAGAGAAAATAATTCCAGTCAGCGTAAAACAGGAGCTAAATTTGGATCTAGTTCTGACCGAGATAGGGTCTAGAATCAAGCAACGCAAACCGATCCATCAACCTACTCCTAAACACCAGTCTGCGTACACTAAAGTCTAAAATCTCCTATTCTAAAATTGAAGTCTTCTCTCTGCCTCCTGTACGAATGAAAGGCTAGCATCTTGGCCGCTCCTCACCTAGGTTTCTATGTAGAAGTACACGTCCCTGCCTTTCCGCTTCTTCTTGACTAAACCCATCGAGACAAGTTGATTGAGATAGTCACTTTCAACCGCTCTAACTCTTCCCGTTTCCTTCGAAATATCAGTCGCTGTGCCCTCTCCCAGCGTAGACAGAGAAATCGCTGATTTTCTCAAATGGTCAGGAAGTGATAGAAGGGTAGTTACATCAATGGAGAAATTTCCAGACTCATTAACTACAGAATGGGAAATGTGGGTACCTGAAGATGCCTGTTGTATCTCTATCAGCTTATCCAGCTTCTTTGAGATGAGTTCCATATTTCGAGCTAGTTTCTTAAGCAGATCAACCATGACGGAATCGGTAACCTTGGAATTCACAGGAAAATCACGATCATTTAGCTAGCTCGTGCGTATTTGAAAGTTTGTATGCACTACACTTAAACAATCAGAATATGCACATGTACGACACTAAATAACACGTACGGGAAACGAGATAACTGAGAAAGAGACGCAATATTTTGAGATTAGTTCTCCGAATATTTGAACAGCAGTCATGGCGGTAGTGTTTACAAAGCAAAGGCTTTCATCTCTGACAAATTAATCTCTCAGGAATGCCAAGCCAGTGCAAACGCAAGTTGCCTCAAGAGGATGGATAGATATTGACGGAACAGAATGACTATTTTGAAAACGAAATCCCAGGACTGAACAACGGAGAACTGTTAGAAACATTAGAAGCATCATCCCCAATCGACAAAGAGAATAAAATACGAGATCATGAAGATCCTGAAGAAGAACCAGACTCAATTGCTCTGGAGCAATACCTTTCCAGTAGGCTTCAGCAAATAGGTGAGATACCATCCGAAACTAGAGAGATCAAAGGACTAAGAACAGGGAACGGATGGAACCCCGCTCAATTACTCGAATACGTCTACAAAATTGACCCCATCTCATTAAAACGCGCCGTACAATTAGCAATATCCTCTAACAGAAAATTGAGAGAAAGAATTAGGAACAAACTCTTGAGACGTAGCAACGACATCAAACTGATTGGAGACCCGACAGTGGAGTTTATTCCAATCTGGAGGATCAAAGGATTTTATGAGTGCTACTACCTCAGAACTGACGCCTTCAAAATTCAAGTCAAAGAAGACGTCGTGGGAGTCGAGGTGGAAGGCAAAAGCAGAGACCTAATCCTCGAACGTAAACACAGTCGCTTCATGCCCTCGCTCATACTGGAACGACTGCAAAGGTTAAGCGGGTTCTTGTCGAGCGAATCAAAATACTTCGTAGTTAATGATGTCCTAGAATTAGCACGCAGCAGATCTGACGGTGAACTTGTCATGACAGGAAAGGGGAAGAAACTGACGGAAGATGATGAGTTGCTGCTGACGTCCTGGAGGTCCAAGAGAATCTTCGACGAAACAGAATTGAAAGTGAAAGGAGCAAAGATTCGCATCCAAGAATCAGTGATCTCAAAAGATGATCTCCTTCGAAGATTTAGAGACCAGGTAATGCGAATGCCTGACCGATTCAAAGAGATACTGAGTAACAGATTACAGGTTACTGAGCTGAAAAGAACTTATGTGCCCCTAATCAGAATACCCATTCAAAAGGGCATGGTCCCACGAGAGGTAATTATCAACGGTTCAAGCGGAGAATTGGCAGATAGCAACCTCATGAAGCTCTTGACCTAGGACTCAGCGTCTAGGTTTCTCTTTCTTCCCCTTCATCAAGGCGTCGAGCGATACGGAATTGATCGCGTACACTTTGTACCTGATTCCTGGAATATCACCCATCGCCTTACCTTCGGCACCACCGATGCCCTCGATCAGAACCTCGTCGTGTTCATCAATGAAGTTAAGCGCACCGTCTCCAGGAACAAACGCCGTGATTACTCTACCGTTCTTGATCAGTTGAAGCCGTACAGCCTTCCGTACAGCACTGTTAGGTTGTCTGCACTCAATCCCCACTTTCTCGAGTACAATGCCTCTTCCTTGCGGCGCTCCCTGCAAAGGGTCAGCCTTGTAGTCTAATCCTAACATTCGACGCTTGTACGGCCGATAATGCCATTTAAATTTACTACGATCGCCGCTGGTCTTTCTTGCTGCCAGCAATCCGGAAGCGCCTTTACTCAAAGCAATCACGACTCTCAAAGTGAGGAAGCAGACTGATAGAGTTGCGGTATAAGTGCTTACCGCATTTAGTACATAACATTCTGATTGGGATCAGCCTATTCCTTGTCAATCCAGCGGTCATAAAACAAAAAAGAACCTGAACTTCCTGCCGAGAGAAAATTTTAGTTCGGAGCTCAATAGAGGTAGCAAGGTATGAGAAAGAGGACTTATTTCACCTGCAAATTCTGTAAAGAACCAAGCTACACTACAAATCGTGAATTTCTGGACGATATTCCAAAGCATCTA
>CAYWMG010000076.1:0-8356 GCA_964459245.1 uncultured Candidatus Bathyarchaeia archaeon | reverse complement strand
AGAAATGGTAAATCAGCATGAATTATTAGGACCGGTGAATCGTTTGGCAAGTTTTTCAGAGCAAAATTCAGTGCTCTGTTGAGACCGTGCCGATGGCCTTCCCAAAGAAAGGTCGCTCCACACTTTTGGGTAATTGATCTGACTCTCCTATCCGCACAGACAACCGTAACTGAGCTGACTGTTCGAGCCTCTCTAAGAGCAGACAATACTTTGACCAGCATCGCGATTGTCAGGTTGGATCTCTGGCCACGCGTCAAGCGATGCGCCAGTCTCGTTTTTGATTTCGAAGGTACCTTGAGTGGAACAATTGCGTGAATAGAGCTGCTGATGGTGGAGTTCATTCTAACTCACGCATAGTAGTTTGTGCGAGGCTGATTTTGTCAGGTAGAGTTTTCATTATGGTATTGGTAACGACTGCTCTGAGGCCTAGTTTTTCCACTTCCTTCGCTGAGTCTTCGTCGATTCTGTCAATAATGAGCGTGTCAAGAAAATCTCGGTAAAATTCTGCCACACCAACTACGCTGGGTTTGAAACCGAGACTTTTCATTAATTTATCCGCAGGTCCTTTGATCGTCTTACCCCCAATTATTGGGCTGATTCCTACGATTCTACCCTCTGTTTTGCGCAGCGCAGTCCTAATTTGCGGTACGCCGAGTATTGCACCTATGCTCACTATGGGGTTACTTGGGCTGATTATAATCCCCTTGCCTTGTTGTATTGATTGTAAAACTCCCCGCGCCGGCCTAGCCGATCGTGAGCCCAGAAAGGTGATTTGCTGCACCTCAGGTTTAGTCCGTAACCTGACCATGTACTCTTGAAAATGCATTTTGTGACCATTAGAAATAACGTGCGTTTGAAAGAAGTCGTCTGTTGAAGGAAGAAGATGAATCTGCAATCCTAGTTTTTTCACTAATTCGTCAGTAATCTCGGAGAGGCTTCTCCCTTTGCGAAGTTGTTCCGTGCGGTAGAGATGGGTTGCATAATCTTTGTCGCCGATGTTGAACCATGTTTCATATCCAAATTTTCTCATTGCTTCTTGACAGGTAAAAGTGTCGTTTCGGATTCCCCATCCTTTAGCCGAGTCCACTATTCCCGCAAGTGTGTAGGTAACGATGTCAAGGTCTGGAGATATGTGCAGACCATGCATCTCAATATCATCACCCACATTCCCGATTATGGTCAATTTTCGTTGAGGAACTACTCGTATCAATCCTTCGAGAAATCGTGCTGCCCCTACCCCGCCAGCAAGGGTAACTATCGTCAACGCTAGAGTCCCTGTCCCAGTTGCCGTTGAGATCTAGCATGAATGAGAACAGTTGCAAGAGCGACTAAACACACGCCTTTTCGAGAGAACAGTCTCACCGCCAACTATACCACGAAAGGCGCGAACACAAGATCACAACTACTTAACTCTTCCAATTCAGCAATCTCACGAGTCTGCACAGAAGCAGGCGACGATGTACATGCTTAGTTTATCTGTGTAGAACATATTGTGAAAAGTTAATCCGTGTCTGATCTCAGGCCTTTTCGTTGAACATATTGCGACATGTGTTCTTCAGAACAGAAATGGAAACTTTTCAGATGGTCTCCTTCTTCAACTGCGAAGGATTGTGCTTTCATTAAATCAAGAATCATTCCGCACTGGTTGCACATGACTTTCATGGCGTCTAACTTGAGCTCCTAACTTACGTATGTGAGGTCCCTATCTCCTCTCCGAGTTTCGCGTGAAAATGAACCTCGAGACATGTCTCGTGCCTTATGAACGGCATCGGAATTTTCTTTTGCCTGCTTATCAAGCACAGCGTAATCTAGCGTGATGCTAAGTAGTTTAGATGACATTTGCAATACTGCCTTAGATGCGTTGGCATCTAGTGAAAGGTATCCTGGAGTTTCAGCCAAGAGACAGATGGCAAGTATGTTGCGCAGTTTTGCTAAGCCAAAGATCAGGCCGTTTGTTCCAGTTATCGCTCCGCCCGCCAGCTTTACTGCCCCAAGCGCCTCTAACTCTTTGACTAGCTCTGAATTAGTTCCGGCAACATAGACCTTGGGCTGTTCAGTGAAATTATCAGTGGCCATTCCGCCCATTGTGATGATTTCTTTAACCTGAAACTTTACTGCCATATCTAATACTACATCAGCCAATTCGTACTGGCCTTCCGGAGAATAGGGTTGCTCGTTTGCACTAAATAATAAAAGGTCACGACCGCCGCCTGGGTTTCTCCAAAAGTAGAATTCTCCTCTCATTAATTTGACAATGCCTTCTTCCGTCAACCACACCTTAGGAGAGAATGATGGGGAATGCACTTCAGCAAACAGTTCGGCCTTTAGTTCCCTCTGAAGGTGGTTCACTGCAAGATAGGCTACTGACCCGATTCCTGGTAGGCCACAAACCATCACAGGTTTATCGAGTTGAGGTTCAGTGCGATAGTTGATTTCAGTATGCATGGTGTATCGCTTTAGGAACGTGACTACTGTAACGGTTAGCTCAACGCGAGTAATTAGATGTTCGTAGGCAATTAAGTAGGTAGTTTTTGTTGTCCATAAGGAGTAAGGCTCCAAGTGAAGGGTTTGGTTCGACGCAAGCGTTCCACGAGGTGATCCTTTCTCATTCTCATAAGATGATAGGAGACGCATTCATAGGACAGGGATGTCTCTCGTGCTATTGCTGCAGCGGATTTTCCGTTATGCTCCAGTGCGTAGAGGATTTTGCTGCGAGAGAGTAAACCTGCTTTAACATTTCGTTTAGAGGCCAAGAATGCTTTAGGATGCAGGTCTGGGTGGCGAGACATCTAGTTTCAACTCAAACGAACTGGGCCAATGATGGTTGTTTACCTTCTTTGGTTTCAGTGAATAGTGAGTCTATCTCTTGCCTAAGCAGGATTAGTCGTTGGGTGTGGTATTGTCCTAAGTTATATTTGTCAACAAGATCTTGGGCGACCGTGAGATATTTTTCAACGCCTCCCTTATACACTGTCAGCGAGAGCTTACCACCGCATCGTGTGCAGGCTCCTTTCAGAGGGACGCGTCTGAACTTGGAGTTACATTTAGTACACCGGAATCGCTGCGCAGCAAACGCTCTCAAGTTCCCGGTAAGATCACGCATGAAGTGGGTTGAGAGAACTCTTCTCGCAACCTCGCCAGCGTCTACAGCTTTAACCTCTTCCGCAACCTTCAACTGTTCCGTGACCTTTTCGAGCATGCTACCGAACTTCTTGTACGCACTCTCGAGGTTCCCCTTGTTGACGTCACTAACTTGGTGTGTACAACCTAATGAGCTAAGCACCATTGGTGAACCAAGTCGGGCATTGACAGTTTCAATTATTCCAGTCAGGGGTTTCGGGTCGCTTCGTGTTTGAGTCTCTTGATAGAATCGTAGTGGTAGTCGTTCTACGGTTTCTAGATTGTATGCTTGACGCGCAATTTCAGTAGGTTTGATGGAAACGGTTAGCAGAATGGGGGCGTCCATGATACCTCCAATTCTTGATGGAAGAAACTGTTTCGAAAAATTCAAGAGTATATCTAATGCAAGGCTGATCGAGTCTTCGTCTCCGTCGCAATCTCTTCTCTTAGTGGCATGCCAGAAGGGGTGAGCAAGACAGACGCTAGCACGGGTGAATCCTGCGATTCGCCCTATCACGCCTACTGAGGTATGGGGTGAAAGGCCCACGACCATGTGACCTACTAGGTCCTGTTTATTCTTGATTTTGTAGAATGGGGGCAGCCCGTAGAATGTTTGCAATAGTTCATCTATGAATTTTGCCACTCTAACAAAATAATCGCCACATTGTTCAGGAACAATTATGTCATGCACTTTCAGGTTCAAACATTGTGAGTTTGACTCTAGCGGGAATCCTTCTATGTCGTACTCATACCCTAGCTCCCTCAATTTTCCCAATTCGACGCCTGTCTCTGCAGAATTAAAATGTGTGAGCGGGGCGTTTGTTGCGTCAAATCTTACTGTTCCGTCCTTGAAGACTGAAAGATCATGTTTTGCCCGAAGCAGCCCCTTCTCTATAGGCTCGGGCGTTCTAGTAGCATTTGTCAATCCTCGTACTCCTTTTACGCCTTCAGGAATCACTGTGAGAGCTAATTTTCTCTCTGCCTGGTTGAGATAATCCCGAATTGGTACGCTCCGTCGAGTGAAAAGTTCTGTTCGGCCTTTGCAGGCAGGACAATGGTCTCCGTCAGCAATTAAACCACACTTGGGACATACAGGTTTGAGCTCTGTGGATTTTCCGCATTTTTCGCAGGTTCGGGTGTGTGTAATGTTTCCGCAACCCGTGCATTTGAGGTGCACTATCTCTACCGAGATTAGTGAATGGTTTGAGGCGGCGTCGGTTATGCTGCGCCTTGTTCCTCCTGCGAGTCCTATTGGGAATAGACAGTGAACTAGTGGTCGCATTTCGCGTTGCTTGGCCTTTTCAGGACGCCCCATTCTAGCGCCCACATACACTGGCCCTTTTCGAAATATGCGCATGTGAGAAATGTTGAAAATTTTTTCGAAAACATCTTTTCCTTCCATATTCACTGAGCCAGATGATAGGCCTAGGCAATCGTACAATACTGACGTATTGGCTTCAACAATTATAATTCCGCCATCAACCTTGTGTGGCAGGCAGAGAGTTTCAAAAATTGCTTTGATCTTCGCTTCATTCCTTGTTCTAATCTGGCTCCTGCTGAGTTCAGTGACTGAAGTGTCTAATAGGATTGTGCGAAGATGGTCGAACTCTTCAGGCCGAAGGTTCTCCCAGAACCAGGTGTACTGAGGATGTAGCGGCACATTGGACTCTTTCGAGATTGCAAGTGCTTGCTCAGCTGTTGGCACGGTTTTTCCAGATAGGAAACATGACAGATCATTTGCGTTTACGCCCACACGTTTCGAAAATTCTTCGAGTCCATGAGGTGTCATACTTATTTCGAGTCTAAGTAGTTCCTGCCACCATTCTTCCACGAAACCTGAAGGAAGTAGCGGCCGATTGTTCTCAAGGAATTCTCCGTACCCTATTAGAATGTCCCCTAGGAAGAGTACCTTCTCTACTGTACCAGATTCGAGCAACTTGTCGGCCTCTCCTGGATTCGAGAGCTTGAGTACTGACCCGTTTTTCAATCGCACAACTGGAGGTTCAATCGAATCTACTGCGGCGGCTACTCCGGCTTTACCTGGTTTCTCAAGTCGCAGCTGTGTCCCGACTGCAATGAATTTTCTCAGAATAATCATGGTGGATGGGTGAATGCCCACAGCCGCTAAGCCCGTATTGCGGGCTCTGCCGTATCTGAGCCTGAAACCGCCCTGAACTTGTGGAAATGAGAAAATTGGTCTCCCGCCGAGGACGTCTTCCATGAACATGAATTCACGCGCTTCGTCGGCTTCTGCCACTGGTGGCTTAATCTCGTTGAGCCAATTCCATCCGTCTATGCCGAGGCTTTCAATCATTTTCAGAACTTTGTGACTTCTACCTATCAAGCCGTCATGGACGACTCTTAATGCTCCTCCTCTTACCCTGTTGGTCTCAACTCTTGGAACGTTTCGGTAAGAGCTAACCTCGAACTGGTCTGTTTCGACTCCATTCACTTCTACCGGAAGTCGCATTACAGCGTTAAACAGCTCCTCATCAGATACCTTGAACTGAAATCGTGCCACTTCTCTCTCATACAGTCGGAGTTCTTCCACGAAACGTTTTGCCTCCAACTCTGTAGCCTTATACCGTCCGAGGCCTAATTGATGTCGCACGTAATCTGCAATCACCACAATGAGCGCCATGTCCGTGCCGCCCGCGGAGCGAATTGGACCTGCGAAGTAGACCGCCAGGTACTTGGTTCCGTCAGGGTTTGCTTTAACGCGAACACTTGAGATCCCTTCAATTGGTGCTGCAGTGACGCCCTCATCGAGGATGGCTGATGCTGTACGCACCGCCTGTTCAGCAGCGGCTTCCTGATTTTTCCCGTAGCCTCGCAAGGCTATCTCTTCAGCAATCTTGAGAGCAGTCAGTTCGCGGTAGAGAGAGACGGATTCACGTGATTTGAGAAGGGTGGAAACATCTCGAATCCGTGATGCAATCCCGATCGGTCCGACCGCTTTCTCCACACGTTCCGCCAAGTCCTGCGTGAGGAGCGGTTCCGGTTCCGTGGTTGGATCGAGCCCTTTTGACCGAGCCAGTTTAGCCACTGCATGAATCTTGTCAAATTCTTCTCTGAGTCTTCGAAAATATGGTTCATGCTCACTGAGCGTAGTCGTCAATAGGTCAACCTACTGTATAGAAGAACTAGCCTCGATTTAACAATACGAGGCTAAAGACGATTCTTACGTAGTCGGAGCTGCCTCAGCGGGTTTGTTGCTAGAATAGAAATCGTCAGTGAATTTGCAATATATATCAACAATCTGACTTGAGGGAGTGGCTGCGAATTCTCGCTTCAGACCACAGGAACCGCATTGGACAATTGCAGGACCTGAACCTTGAGGCATTACGACACGAATGGACTCTTCGCCGCATGAGGGGCATGTGAAAACGGAAGGTAGCTTCTTCTTAACTACCTTAACCACCCTTCGGCGACGTCTACCCATATGCCCATCCTTCTTTGAAAGCCATTTGGGTAGCGCGTTATTTCAAGATTGCATGGTCAGATCCTGTACGGTTAGAGTCACGCAAGCGTTAAGAGCGAATACGAAACTGTATCCGTGGGGCTATTTGGTTGTCTGATCAGAAGGATGCCATAGAAGCCAGAGAATCACTTCGCAAACTTCTTCGAGATCCAGTGACAAAGACCCTCCTAGCCAATAGCCAACTTACAATCTCTCAGCTTGAGACGCTACTAACGGACTCGCTCTCGACGGGGATTGGCTTGCGCAAATCAGAGAGACGATTATATCGTCCTTCAAAGAGCCGAATTAGCCGTGGAGCTTATAATCGAACGTTAATTCAAGCTCAAATTAACATTATTCGATCAATTTACACGATTTTACTCCTCGGATATCTTGGTCTATTCGATAGTGCCGCTTTACAACCGTTTCTAGAACTCTCAGACACTATAGATAGTTACGTTCGTGAAACTCGAACTGCCGGCGAAGACCATCGAATGATCGATCAACTCAACGTTAGGTTGCTTGAGTTCGCTTCCGCCTTGGCCAAACGGGACAGTTTCAAGGACAAACTAACGAAGGATATGTGACGTCACGTGATATGGACATGGTGGTGATCTCTCCGTGATCGCTCCAAATCCTGAATAGGTAAACATGTCACGAAATGTGGCGTTTACGGCATATTTTCGTGTTTTTATACACTTCCTGTGACATTGTTGTGACCTAAAGAAGGATATTCATGTGCGTGACGTCATAAGCTAGGTGTGATATCACACGCATGTGGAGCGATAATTCATGGATTTAATGACGGTTCTTCTGAATACTCTAGGCTTATTTCTTCTTGTGTTCTCTGCCGTGACGGCGCGTTGGGCCTTACGCGGGTTTACACAGAGTAAGCAGGCGCTCAGGGAGGCTGCGTCATACGTCACAGTAATTGTTGGGGCCCTTTCCAGGCGTATCGAACCGCTCGAGGTTAATGCAATGCAATTGCGAAATGAAATTGAGAGCTTCGCCCATGGCAAGAAGAGTCTCCAGGAAGCTCAATCGACTCTTCAATTGAAGTACGATGCTCTATCCAAGTCAATCCAGGACCTTGTCGCAACCGATAAACAGGTTCTGCAAGAGATTGAGCAACTTAGATCCCGTTTGAGTCTTTCTAGGCCCCAAAATGTTGAGAGAGTTGAGAAAGTGCGATCAATTTCTCCGCCGACGGACTTGCAGGATGAGTCGGTCCTCGAGCGGTTGACTCCAACTGAACGAGACACACTCAACAGCCTTCTTGCCGGTCCGTTATCAGCTCCCCAGATGAGCAAACTACTGAATAAGTCGCGAGAACACACGGCACGTTTGCTTAAGAGACTGTATATGGAGGGTTTTGTTGATCGTGACTCAACTCGTGCTCCCTTCAGGTACAAGCTAAACGATAAACTTCGTTCCAGTGTAGGTGGGTCTGAGACTACGCCACCGGCGACGGAGAAGACCTGAGCTTATACGACCAGTGTGCAGGAGATCCGGATCGTTCCAACGTACCACGATCGGCTAGACGCGACAGATATGTTGAGATCGCTCCTAGACTGAAGTCGTCTCCCCAAGCCTCACGATAGCTTCTCCAGACTTCACGTGAATCGAAAGTATGAATCGCGTATCTGGTGTTGATGACGTCTAATAATCTACGCATCTTGGTTTCCTGTGGTTCTGGCAGAATAGCCCCCGCTTCATGTCCGGAAACAATCTCGGCGTACTCTAACAATTGGCGTACCTTATCAGGAGTCAAGTCTC
>CAYWMG010000075.1:0-5358 GCA_964459245.1 uncultured Candidatus Bathyarchaeia archaeon | reverse complement strand
GAGATCACCCAATAGAACGGGGGTTCTAATTGAATCATGGCTATGCTTCTTCACACGTCACTAGCATTGTTGGCATTATTCGTTGCGGATTTAGTGGATAAGGTGAGTCTCCTGATCCATGTTCGCGACAACTGCGATGAGCTTAAAATTGAGGCGCTGATCATAAACCATGATTCTTGGATTAAGTTGGTTATCCGTAGTTGAAGTGGCGTTCTTATGCATCGAAATTGTTCGTCATGGTAGTTCTGCTCCTAAGCCTTCCTTGGGTGACGACGAACGTCGATTCGCAATTGACGCATATTGACATTACCGGGGGGGCATCGTTTATTGGCAGTTGGGAGAGTGGTGTGATCTACGCTTTTCCAATTTGGATTACTTTTCCAGGTCAAGTGTGGGCTATTGGTGTGAACTGGGCGGGTACGATGTTGGGGAGTGTTCATGTAGCGCTCTACACGAACAACTATACGGCGGGGTTGAATAGGCCTTCTACTTTACTCACTGATAGTGGAATCGATTTTGTCGCCGCGTCAAGGGGTTGGCAGGATATTCCAGTAGCCCTCAAATCTGTTATTAATGGATATTATTGGGTGGCCATACAAATTAGTGCCGTCGAATCAGTCTTCGCTACGGCTTCCACTAGGACTTACTATTATAGGGGATTCGGATCCTTCGATTCATCCTGGCCTGCCTCAAACTATACGCTTGATTATAATGGTCAATGGAATATGCGGGTAATCTACTCGGTTTACTTTCCAATACACCCTTTTGAACAACAAAGCAGGATTAATGTACCTCCCATGGGGGGTGCGAGCGATCAGATTCTGAACCCTAATTTTTTGTGTAAATCTTGTTCCCCTATAGCATCACTAGCGCGGAAGCAGAGTATTGGTGAATGCTGCTCTGGCTTTTCGAGATTCTTCCACAGGCAACTCGACATTTTCTAAATCTAAGATTACCAGAACACTGAAGATCACTAGGGAAAGAACTCCAGCAATGAACACGGAAAGGCCAAGGCCATTCAACTAGGTTTTGTAATCCGAAACATGCTATTAATCTACAGAAGTAGGTTACGAAGAGCATCGCAAGAATCAGGTTAAACGTTGTCGTGAGTAAAAATGTAATAGTCACTCTTCCCATATGAAAAAGTGAATGAATATGACAACAAGGAGTTTCAACATGCTCGAGTGTAGTTATGTGGATGTAGCAGAGTGGGTAAAGGTAAGCGACGTAGTCCTCGTACCGATAGGGAGCTGCGAGAAGCATGGCCCCCATATCCCGCTAGGAACTGACAGCTACATTACTAGAGCAATTGTTGAAGGAGCTGCATCAAAGGCGAATGCGCCTTACACCCCCCTTTTGCCCTTCGGGTACTCTCCCCATCACATGGGTGAACCAGGGAAAGGGGTTGGAACAGTGACTTTGCGAGGAGAGACCTTACGGAGGATTCTCTATGATATCGCCTGCAGCCTAATCTATCATAATTTCAACAAGATAGTCTTCGTCTCACACCACGGCTCGAATATGAAGATTGTAGATGACGTGTTAAGGAGAATAAGGTATCAGACCGGAGCCTTCGTATGTTGGTATAAGACACCGACAGAACGTGAGCTGTCAATAATACGTGACCTACTTAAGTCGAAACCTGAGGAGGCACCTGGATGGCATTCCGGCGAGGAGGAGACGGCTGTCTTGATGGCCTACACGCCGAATCTAGTTAAAATGGAGAGAGCGCAACCTAGAAGCATACACGCGCCGAAATTCCTTGGTGAAAAGTTTCTGAAGACAGATGGAACACCAACTGTGCAGTTCATGGGCTATGAGGGAATCTGGATTCCATTGGAGCACCATGAATACAGTGAGAACGCGACCATTGGAGATCCATTCATTGCAACCAAAGAGACGGGAGCGGCAATCATAGAGAGAGCAGCCAATCACTTAGCGGAGTTCTGCAAAGAGTTGAAGAAAGTTCAGGTCACTATTAAAAATCGAGATTTCGCCGACAGGGCCTAGTCATGGACTCTCAGTAAGTTGAAGCATTAAGATTAAAGGTGGACAGAGCTGGGAGAAGGCCGACCCAGAGTAGCCGTAATCGGCACTATGGACACGAAAGGTAGGGAGGTAGGCTTTCTCCGCGATTGCCTAGAAGCACTTGGTCTCAAGGCTCTCTGCGTAGATGTAGGCTTCCTTAAACCGTCTAGTATCCACACGGACATAGACAGGGCTACCGTTGCTAGAGCAGCTGGGTATGAACCTGAGATGCTCACGGATATGAAAAGAGAACTGGCGGTGGAGGTGATGGGAAGAGGGGCAGGTGCGCTCCTAAGCGCCATGAAGGATCTTGGTGGAGCAATAGCCCTAGGTGGAAATCAGGGCACCGCCATCGCAGGCATTGCTATGCGCATGCTACCAATTGGCTTCCCTAAACTGATACTTTCGACCGTAGCTTCAGGAGACATAAGGCCATTTATCCAGTACAAGGATATTCACATGGCCTTCTCCGCGGTAGATGTCGAGTTCGGGCCTAACCCTGTATTGGATGCTGTACTCACTAACGCAGCTGCCGCCATGGCTGGAATGATAAGATATGGGTGTAAGAGCGTAAGCAAGCCAAGCCAGAAGACAATAGCTGTAACAACCTTAGGATCCACGGGCGCGGCAACAGCTGAATGTGTCAAGCTGTTGCGTGAGCAGGCTTACGTGCCGACGGTTTTTCATACGTCGGGAGCGGGTGGCTCAGCTATGGAAGAACTCATAGAGCAAGGTTTCCTTGATGGAGTATTAGATCTGAACCTGCATGAAATAGTCGGAGAGGTCTTTCCGGAAGATATCTATAAGCCCATGAAACCGCGTTTGGAATCATCACGCAAGAGAGCGATACCCGTTGTCGCCGCACCAGGAAGCATGAATTATTTCGTTTTTGGACCACTGGATTCTGTACCCAAGAAGTTTAGAGATGGAAGAAAGATTCACCAACATAATCCTTACAATACTAATATCAGGCTCACAGTCGATGAGCTTATGCAGGTAGCAGACAGGCTCGCGTCTAAACTTAACTCGTTAGCTGGCCACGCTGTTCTTCTTATCCCAACGAGGGGGTGGTCATCCCTGGACACTGAAGGTGCTGAACTGTACGAGCCTGGCAGCAACGAGGCATTCATTGGCAGGTTGCGCAGCCATCTCAAAAGCCAACTCGTAGTGGAGGAGCTCAATATGCATATCAATGACGCCGCGTTCGCCCGATACGCCGTCGAAGTATTACAGCGACTTTCCATGAATCAACTTTTACCGGATGTTCAGTCAATGAAGAAGTCATGAATATGCAAAAGGATACTGTTAGGCTGTTAATAGAGGAACTATCTGTTAATATGAGGTGGCTGGCGGAATCGGGTTGGTTCCCTGGGAGCAGTGGCAACTTCAGCGTATTCGCTAGAGACGAAGGCAAGATTTACATCAAGACGACTGGAAGTCGAGCCAGCAAGATTGATCTAGAGAATATCGTGATACTAAATCCAAAGGGAGAGAGGCTCTCTGGGAAGGGAGTGCCTTCAAAAGAATATCGTTTTCACTTAGGGATCTACAAACTGGGACGAGGGTTGAACGCGGTCATTCATGGGCACCCTCCTCACGCAACAGCCTTCGCCTTGGCTGGATACGAGTTGCCTATCGTTACCGGACCCGCCAAGATATACTTGAAGAAGATCCCGTTAGTAGAATACGCGCCCGGCGGAAGCGAGGAACTCGCCAAGTACGTTACTGAGGCTTTTCGAGACACAGATGTTAGAGCAGTCTTGCTTAAGGGGCATGGTGTAGTCTGTGCAGGGGACAGTTTAATTGATGTCGTCAATATCGCCGAATGGTTAGAGGATAACGCTAGGAGTTATACAATACTCAACTCATTAGATCAACCGGGTAGCCCGACCCGAGACTCTTCAAGATAGTCTCTCCCGGATCGAAGCACCAAGAGTCTCCAATGAAGACCCTTGCTCACGCAGCACCTACGAGGATCGCCACTTTGATAGGGTCTCCTATCCGCTTCTCATGAACATCAAAGGCCTCCCCTATGTTGGCGAGTCTGAACTTATGTGTGAGCAAAGGCTCCAGCCTCAATTTCCCAGCCTCTGCTAACCTTATCGACTTCACTAAACCGCCTTGCGCTTCTCCCCGCGTCCCTTTTAGAGTGATCCCCTTGATAACTACCTGATCAATATCAGCTTGAATCCGCTCACCGCCATAGAACGCTAGCAAGAGTACCCTTCCACCCTTTCTAACTATCTCTAGGCTCTTTGAGAAATTTTCCGGGACACCTGCAGACTCAACAACCACATCTACCCCAACTCCGTCCGTCATCTCTTTGATCCTTTGAACGAAGTCCTCCTTAGTGACGTTGATTGACTTGTCAGCTCCAAGATCTTCCGCTAGATCGAGCCTCTCATCCCTTCTTCCAGTTATTATGATCTCGCCAGCTCCTTTCGCTTTCACTATCTGCAAAGCCAACAAACCTACAGGGCCTGTCCCGAGGACTGCTACTGTGTCGCCCGCCTCTATACCGATCTCTTCTACTCCGAACATGGGCGTGCCTGCCGTGGTAAGCAATGTTCCCATCCCATATTCTATTTTCTCAGGTAACTTATGCAAATTCCTTAAAGGAACAGCAACGTACTCCGCAAATCCACCCGGGACTGTAAATCCGATCACTCTATCCAGCTCCGTTCCGTAGTAGAGGCAGGAAGAGCGATACCCTCTTGCGCAGTTTATGCAAATATCGCATCCGGCGTGAGGCTCAATAACCACTCTATCCCCGGGCACAAACGACTTGACGCGGCTTCCCACTTTGACCACCTCCCCCGTAACCTCATGACCGGGAATCATAGGATACTTCAATCCAAGCGGATACTTTCCATATTTTATGTGAAGATCTGAACCGCAGATGCCGGTTGCCATTACGTGCAGGAGAGCCTCATCCCCCGCGAGGTTGGGTTCCTCAACATCCTTCAGTTCGATACGTCCATTACCGTAAAAGAATGCAGCTAACATGTTATTTCGGTCTTTACAGAACTTGCGTAAGTATCTTTCGTGTTTCGTTTTGTTCTAAACATATGTTATCAAATGACAAGACATGATATGAGTCGACGATTGAGATTGAACTTGCAAAGAGAGATTGAGCGCCAGCGTTCGCGGATTATATTCTTATTTGCTGCGCAGGTAATGTCTCATAAGGCGCTCAAATATGCCGCCTCAAGTCCCGGATTCGGGTAAGTGCGACGTCATCGTTGAACGTGACGGTAAATCCGTAAGGTGCGATAAAGTCGCGAATAATATTCATAACCTGTGGTGGGTTTGCGATGACTGCCTCAAGTA
>CAYWMG010000074.1:0-4797 GCA_964459245.1 uncultured Candidatus Bathyarchaeia archaeon | reverse complement strand
CTTGCCCAGCACAAAGACAGCACAGCCTTGTAACTATACGCAATTATGCGGGTGATGAGTATTCAAATGCCCGTTCAAATGTGATTCCATGAGTTTAGGTGTAGTGCCGTGAGCTATTGTGATTAACTGGAGTTGAGAAAGGCAAGGAATTTGATGGACCTAGAAGGGTATTTGAGTGGCGCGGGGATTTGGCATCGTTTTCTTGAGAAGCCAGAGACCGTACACACAGCTGACGCCTCGCGGGAGACCGGCATCAACTTAGCTAGGATTACGAAGAATTTAGTATGTAAAACCGTCAACGGACAGTTCGCTCTGCTCATCATTCCAGGAAATCGAAGGGTTAACCTACGAGATGCAGCTCGAGCCTTGGGTGTTCAAAACATTCAACTTTTGGCTTTCACTGAGACGGAATCTGTAAGCGGCTACCCTCCTGGTGGAACACCCTCTGTTCACCATAAGCTTCCGTTGAAAGTTGTTATCGATGATCGCTTGTTGGCTGAGGAGACGCTATTTTGCGGTGGAGGAACACGGAATCGTCTACTCGAGTTAAAATCCAAAGACATTCTCAAACTAACCAACGCCACCATCGCAACAATCTCAGAATGAAGTCCCGGTTTCAGTCTGAATGCTGCTTACAAAAATGTTTACGACCGCTGGAATTAGGTCTACGCAACATGCGAAACTACCGTTAACGCCTTGATTTACTACGCTCGTTTAGTGGACGAAACGTGTCTAATCTTGTGCATCAAACAGCGTACTCTGTGTTGTAGCATGAGTAGTTGACTAGTTGCGAACGTACTGATTATGCTTTGACCTCAATTTTAGCTAGGTCTTCAAGTATAGTTATGATGCTTGAATGGTCCAAGTCGCCCCTGCCTGCTACTTTCATTGCTCCCATCATCTCGTGAATTAGGCTAGTGACTGGGAGGGAAACTCCATACTCTGAACCTGCCGCGAGAGCTATGCTCAAGTCTTTATAGTGCAGTCGAGTTCTAAACCCTGGTTTGAAATCTCTCTTTAGTAGAAGTGGCCCTCTGGCATCAAGTACGCGCATTGCCCATCCGGTCGTAATCACTTTTAACACGATCTGCGGGTCCACTCCGGCTTTTGCGCCTAGCACTAGGGCTTCGCCAGCGGTCTCCAATACTCCTGCTACCAAAATTTGACCGCACGCCTTGACAATTTGTCCAGCTCCTACTCCACCACAGTAGACGATGTTCTTCCCCAACACTTGAAAGATGGGTAGGCATTCGTCGAAGACAGCCTTGGCTCCGCCGACCATAATAGTCAAAGTCGCTTCTATTGCGCCCTTCTCGCCACCGCTAACTGGGGCGTCGAGAATTTTAAGATTCTTTCCCTTACCGGCTTCTGCTAACTTTTTACTTGTAACTGGCGAGATGGTGCTCATATCAATATAGGTTGAGCCAGACTTGATGCCCTCAAACACTCCTTGAGGGCCTAGAGCAGCTTTTTCAACATCTGGCGAATCTGGAAGCATGGTGATAACAAGCTCTGACTCTTCTGCGACTGCTCTCGAAGAGCGGCCGACTTTAGCGCCTAACTTTTCAAGTTCTCTTAAAGGCGCTTCAACTACATCATAAACAACAAGCTCGTGCCCCGCATTGAGCAGATTCTTAGCCATGGGTTTACCCATGATTCCGAGTCCAATCAGACCAATCTTTCGTTTCATGACAATATTCTCCCGTTGCTGCTTAATCGCAAGTTGTGATTAAGTATTATGCATTTCCTAAACCCATATGGTAAGTCAGCGAACCTTGGCATCTTAAATTTGTGAGCATGATGAGTTGCGTTCTTACATAATTTTCTTGACTGCTCGCGCTATGGTGTCTTTGTTCGGCATATACTCAGTTTGGAGGGGTGGGCTAAATGGTGCTGGGATGTCCGGGCATCCAACTCTCTCTACGCCTTCCAGATAGCCTAAAGCTTGCTCCGTAACTCTTGCCACGATCTCAGAACCGATTCCGCAGCTACGAATACTGTCGTCAGCCGTGACAAGACGCCCTGTTCTCTTGACAGACTCCAGGATCGTCTCCATGTCAAGCGGAACGAGTGTTCTTGGATCAATTACTTCAGCGCTGATTCCTTCGGAGGCTAGAGAATTTGCTGCGGATAAGGCCTCGCCAACAAGTCTTGACACTGCGACAATCGTCACATCCTTCCCAGGAAGCTTGACGTCAGCTTTGCCAAAAGGAATTAGATATTCCTCAACCGGGACTTCTCCTTTGCTGCTGTAGAGAGATGCACATTCGATGTACAGAACCGGGTTGTTCCCTCGGATTGCTGTCTTGAGGAGGCCCTTCGCATCTTTTGGCGTCGAGGGTGTTGCAATCATTATTCCTGGCGTGTTCATGTAGTGAGAAGCAAAGAATTGAGAGTGCTGTGAGCCAGTGTTCCTTCCCAGGCTATATTGCGTCCTGATAACTAGAGTCGGCGTCAACTTGCCTCCTGTCATGAAATGCATCTTAGGCAAGTGATTGATCATTTGATCCCCGGCCTCTTGCAAGAAATCCATGTACATTATTTCCGCAACCGGTCTATAGCCCATGATTGATGCTCCCATAGCCGCACCGATTATAGCATTCTCAGATAGCGGCGTATCCCTAACTCTATCTTGTCCGAATTCCTCAATCAAGCCCTTTGTAATCTTAAAGACTCCGCCAATTTTCCCAACATCCTCTCCCATGATGAATACTTTCTTGTCTCGTCGCATCTCCTCGATTAGAGCTTCACGAATTGCTTGCGCGTAAGTCATTGTATTCGTCGTACGCACCCCATTCGTTGTGCTGATGGTTGTCATTGATTTCACGCCCAAACGTATTGATTTAGAAGCTCTTTGGATGGATAAGGACTATTGAGCGCAAATTTAGCAGCCTCCTCCACACTAGACTTCATTTTAGTGCGAATATCCTCAAGATCTTTTGGTGAAACAATTTTTCCCGAAATCAGTTTAGTTTCCAGCCTCGCTATAGGATCTTGACTTATCCATTTATCGATCTCTTCTTGGGTTCTGTACTCAAGACCAATGTCATAGACACCGTGGCCTCTATATCGATAGGTTATGCATTCCAAGAGTGTTGGGCCGTCGCCTCTCTTTGCTCTAGCCACAGCTTCTGACGCGGCCATATAGACATCCTCCACATTCATGCCATCCACGGCTTGATGTGCAATACCATAACTTTCACCCCTTGAGGCGATCTGAGCGCCGGTGGCTTCTGACACACGCGTGGAGACGGCAAATTGATTGTTCTCACAGACGAAGATTACTGGAAGTTTCCAGACGGCAGCAAAATTAATGCCCTCATGAAATGATCCTGTGTTGACTGCACCATCTCCAAAGAAACAGGCGACACAATTCTGCTTGTGATCCATCTTCATAGCCAACGCTACACCGACCGAGAGAGGTATCCCCCCTCCCACGATAGCTGTTGAGAATACTACACCAGCATTCAAGTCAGTGCTATGCATTGAACCTCCTAACCCTAGGCACATTCCAGCATTCTTTCCCATTAACTCGCTCAGTATCGTTTGTTCGGGAACACCTTTGGCAACGCTATGACCATGCCCTCTATGATTGCTCACTATGAGGTCTTCCTTTTTCAGCGCACCACAAACTCCCGCAGCTATAGCCTCCTGACCTATGTACGAGTGCGCAAGCCCCGGGATCAGCCCCTTCTTGTAAAGCTCAACCACTTTTTCTTCCAGCGTTCTCTGCCTGATCATGCTTTCATACAGAGAGATGAGAGTTTCTTTGGAAGTCATAGATTCATCAAGTGCAACAGCGTATCCATTATCCTATTTATATTCTGTTCATTTTGCTTACGCTGAACCATGCGCAGGAAAACTGCTAGACCTAAACTGGTCGAGCTATTCTTAAGCACGACTGCAATCTGACTTAAGCATCGATGTGAACTTATGGACCTAGCATGTGCGTTACATTTTTCAGGTTTTCAATTGGCTTTCGATAAGCAATGCAGCGTAATCTCGAATGCTGGATTTGCAGCGTTGGAAATCTCACCATGGATGCAGGGAAAAATAACCAACACAACCGTAAAGTCTTTGAAGAAATCAATGCGGAAGAATCACCTTTCTTTTTCAGGATTTACTGCGCTCTATCCACCAAACATGGTACTCGCATCACCAATAGCCTCTAGCAGACACCGCAACATCTCTTACACAAATCATCTCATCAAACTTACCCATGAGCTAATGGGCAGAACGCTGGTATGGGGAAGCGGCCGGGCTAGAACTATCCCTCCTGGAGTACCAACGCGGAAAGGTTACGCATGGCTCGTCGAACTGTTGAAGGGTTGCGGCTCGCTAGCTTCTGAGAAGAAAGTGAAGATAGCCATCGAACCACTCAATCGCTTTGAAAGCGGAATAATTCACAACATGCATGAAGCATTATTGCTTGCAGAGACGGTAAATTTGGAGAGCATCGGAACGGTTTACGATATTTATCAGGCCAGTCTTGAAGAAGAATCGTTCACTAAACCAATCTTGTTAGCAAACAGACGATTAGCAGCAGTACACGTTTCCGATTGTAATCGAAAAATACCTGGGAGAGGCCACCTTCAGTTTGAACCAGTTTTTGATGCGTTGAAAAGAATTGGATATGATGGATACGTAACACTCGAAGCTACTTTAGGTCCCAGGTACCGTGAAGAGTTGACAGCAGCTAGAAAATACCTAGAAAGAGTCATAAGCTAAAGTATTGAATTAGCAAGAGTTGTTTCTCTTCAGATGATCAGGAATGAACTTAAGAAGGACCTACGATTG
>CAYWMG010000073.1:0-3169 GCA_964459245.1 uncultured Candidatus Bathyarchaeia archaeon | reverse complement strand
TGCTCCAAGAAGGATATGAAGTGTGAAATATCCTTCTGTTCAAACGCCTCTTCGAGCACCTTCAACCATTCTTTGTTGACCCGAAAAAAGTCAATGGAATTGTGAAGCCATGACATTTGTATTGATAAACATTGTTTGACGCAAGTGCCGTACGGACATAAACTACAATTTTTTAAACGTCAATCCATGCTTAACTGTTAATTGAATCGGTCTTTTAGGGGGTAGTCTCGTGCAACGGTCTTCAGAAAGAGTTGGCGCTAACATATTTGATGCTGCATCTGCTCCCGTCCGACTACAGATTCTGAGACTTCTCTCCACCAAAGGTCCTCTTCAGTACACAGAAATAATGTTCCAATTGAAATTAGATCCTGTTCGTGACGCGGGAAAATTCGTGTATCATCTCAGGAGTTTAACTGGAGTAGGGTTAGTGTCGCTTGACAAGAAGACCAAGAAGTACGAAGTCACCGAGCTCGGAAGAATGATCGTATCTTTCGCGAGAGACATGGACGAGTATGTTAATGTCAAACGTGGCAAATTATACGTGCGTACATCGAAGCTGGCTATTGAGGAGTTTCACCGCAACAAGATTTCCCGGTCACTCGTAGTAGAGGCAGGTGTTCCTCAAGAGATTGCTGATGAGATAGCAGCAGAAGCAGAAGACCGCCTTGTACGGTTAAAGACGGTATACCTTACGGCCCCTCTAATTCGCGAGTTCGTTAACTCCATCCTGATTGAAAAGAGGTTGGAGGAGTATCGACACAAACTCTCGAGGTTGGGATTGCCCGTCTACGACGTCGCACAATTAATACGGGAGACGGGAGAGAAACAACTGAGCGCAGATTACGTGTCACGCTATTCAGCTAATTCTGTTCTGTCTGAATATGCGATACTATGTATACCGCACAAAATAGCTGATGCTCATCTTTCTGGGTCAATTCACATTGCAAACCTTGAGAGCTGGATCCTTAAACCAAATGAGATCATCCACGATCTACGATACTTTCTTGGGAACAATTTTCGCGGTATGCATCCTCCAGAAACTTTCGATGGAGCGCTTGCGTTGCTTGGAAATGTTCTCGAAAGTACATCACGTGAAATATCCGGCGAACAGACGATAGAGTACTTCAATACATTTCTTTCACCTTACGTCAAGGACAGAACACTTGACGATATCACAAGACATCTCATGTACTTGTTCACTTCTGTGCGACGTGAGCTCGTGTCCGGTAATCCACAGCAGGGGTTTTCGATCGTAATTGACCTTGATCTCCCGGAATATCTCGTCAAAGAAAATGTGGTTGGCCCAGGAGGAGGAGTGTACTCAGATTATGAGCATGAAGCTTCTAAGTTGGCAGAAGCAACAATTGACGCGTTTACGATCACATCACATGCAGTACATGCGCTCATGCCACATCTCATAGTAAGAATCAATAAGCGAGGCATGAACGATGAACGGAATAGGCGGATCATTGAGAAAGCCCATGAGCTAGCGGCGACCAGGAGCATCCCGTACTTCGAGCTCTGTGGTAACGAGAGGATAGTCTACTCCGCGACGGGATTAAGACTGACTGATGATTGGACCGGAGAGTGGGAGGCCGATTGTGTCCGTACCGGTAGCATGGATTCAATATACCTTAACCTACCCCGGATCGCATACGAGGCTAAGAAAAATGATGAAAAGTTCATCATGTTGATGAAAGAGACTGCGAATCTCATCATCGAGGGGTTCAAGGCAAAACGTAAGTTTGTCACAGATAGGCTAAAGCAACCTCTCCTTCCACTTCTCGCAGGGAATAAGGGTTCCGTCACGTACTTCTACGATAAGAACGCAACTTACAACATGAGTTTTGTCGGAGTCGCAGAAGCTACTGAATTCCACGTCGGCAAACGGCTGGATCAGGATAGGAGCGCGGTGGAATTTGCAGTTAAGATCCTACGAGAGCTAGCGAAACTAACCGATACCGCGTCAGAAGAATGCGACATGCGGATCACCGTTTCGCAAAGACCAGGCGATGAAGCTGCAAGCAGACTCGCAGAACTCGATATAGAAGAGTACGGAAGGGCGACCGTCATAGCAGAGGGAAGTCGCGGTCCGCTGTACTATTCAGACATGCCTACGATACCACTTTCGACTAAAATCACATGCGAGAATAGAATAATGACAGAGGCACAACTCCAAGCCGTAATCCCGGGTGGTCATCTGAACGTACTCTGTGTCACCCCCAATTGTTCCGCATCTGATCTAGCCGGATTCACTCGTAGCGCATTAGCATCAGGCTGTCAGTTCCAAACATACAGTGGCAATTATTCCTCGTGTAATGCATGTAACGATACGGAACCCGGTGTGGTACCTCGCTGCAGCAAATGTGGGTCAGATCAGCTGACCTATCTAGGTCGATCTTCGTATGGTCTTCTACCCTTCAACCTGTGGCCGGAAGGGAAGAGGAGAAACGTTGAAAAAAGAATCACGTACTCTTCACTAAACTGAAATATCCGAATCCATCAAGACGGTTCGCGTTTCTCTTCCTCCAACAGACGCCTGACTTTTTCAACGAAGGCAAGGTATTCACACAGTATATTCTTGCCCATCGGCGTCAAATCGTACAAGTCGTCAGTCAGTTCACTGATCAACTTGTGTGTTCGAAGCAACGGAACGTTTTCGTAAATCAATTTCGGGTTGATATCTTCTCTGAAATGTCTCTTGCCTTGAGGCTGTTCGAGCAGGGGGAGAAGCATCTTCACGCGAGTTTCATTAGTTAGCACTTCCATCAATTCCAATACTTCCCTGAATGCCCTTTCCAATCCTCGGTCACGCCAGTTCAGGTGTTCGATAACGAACTTCCCGGTATTGACAGCACCATGGAACTTAGAGTCAATTGGATCCGAATTTACTTTGAAAGGGTATACGACAACTGCCTTCGAATTCTCCGATTCATCAACGACTTCCAGATCTCTCATCAATGCCTCGTCTGGAGGTTTAGTCTCACAAAATACAGCGGTTATTCCAGATTCTCTAACACCCACTAAATCGGCGGTAAACCTACGAGTATGTCTTTCAGCATCATAGAGAACGGCGTCGACGAAGGTATCGATACCGCCGCTACGTGAGAGAGTTCTTGCTGCATGAAACTTCTCGAGCAAATGAAGTTCTGATTCGTCTTCCTGCGAT
>CAYWMG010000072.1:0-3792 GCA_964459245.1 uncultured Candidatus Bathyarchaeia archaeon | reverse complement strand
TGGGATACAAGTGCCTAGAATGTGTTTGTGGTTTCGCTGAAAATGCCAGAGAGGGAAGAGAGTCCCCTCACGTAGTGAGAGTGGTAGGAGTATTCGTGCTATGGATTTTAGGTCTTCCACTTGGGCTAGCATGGGTGGCGGCATTTCTGGAAAGTGCCCGTCGAGGGCTTGTACAAAGGCGTCTGGTACATGTCTCAACTCTGCGAAGGAACCATATCTATAGCGAGTGTCTCCAGCATCTTCTGAGAACATCCATTCGTCTCCCTTAAGAGAGTCACTTCGGTAAGCGAGGAATGGTTGAGGCGGCGAGTCCGAGATAGTGTAGGCTAAGATTGGAAGGTCACCTTCCCAGTACATGTAGGCTGTGAACAAGCCTACCACGTGTTTTTCTTTGTGTTTAAAGTGCCAGAGAATCTGTGATCCATCGGTCAAGGCCAATGCTAGCCTGGAGAAGTTAAGCATGTCAGTAACGTGCACAGGTACTGGAGGCTTGACGTCTTCCATTGTAGAACACTATTTTGTCTAGACGAGGCGCAAACAATATTTAACTTTGCGATAATGCGTGATCAAGCAATCTGGATGAGCCTGCGTGTGCCCCTTTACTTGCATCACCAGCCAGGCCTAGGCTATAGTTATCACGTTACTGCTGTTGAATGGTTTCGATTGGAGGTCGTAGTTGGCTCTGAACGTGAAGGGTCTGCTTACGCTTGTGAAAGCTTTTGTTTCGTCCCTGTAGGTAGCTGTACTCTTGATTCACCCCAGATGTGTCAATATCTAAACTGGGATGCTGCATTTGTCACAGAAGCGATCGCGGTTCAGTATTCGTCGTTCGCAGCGATCGCACCGTCTTAGGCGGACGCCTTCGTTCTGCTCTGCCGATCTTTGAAGTATAGGAAGATAATCGCGGACGATAAATTACGGTTAGCAAAAGTATTGTGGACGTTAATAGGGTCACTACGGCGCCAATCGTAAATGATAGTGGCTCATAATCAAAGGATACTCGGTGCGCCCCGGGGGTATTAATGTACACTGCTCTAAGAATAGAATACGGTTGGAGGATCTGTACCTCACTATCGTCGACGTATGCTTTCCATCCTGGATAGTTGACTTCGCTGAGGATTACGAAACTCGGTGAGGTAGTGTTTACTTGCAAGTTGATCCTGTTTGGTGTCAACTCAATAATCTTCTGCGTAACGTAAGGAGACGCATCAATTTTGGTTATTGCGTCCTGGACCAACTGATTGCTCTGAGAACTTTGAGAATATTGAATGCACGTAACGCTCGCTTGTTTAGATCTCTGCGCTATCATACTAGCTTCAGACTCTGATATGGATTGGAAGATTATCACCAAATCAAACGTCTTCAAGAATGATTCTTGGTAGTTATCCGCGTGCACACTATCACCTCGGATGATCGCTATCTTCGCGGGGTCAAAGTAGCTACTGGTTAGGAGACGATCTTGAAACTTGAAGACTTCGTCATCAGACCCCAAAGTTAGGATCGCATGCCGTAGGCTGTAAGCTCTTGGAAGATACTGCGTATTTTGATAAACAAACCATGGGTTAGCTTTGTAGACCAAGTCCAAGTTGAAATTAGCAGTTTGATGGTCCAGAACTACGTACTTCATACTCAGCAGGCCAAGCGAATTAGCTGATCGATCGGAGAGGAACCTCTCATAATTGGGTAACCTTACAGGATCATATCCTCCAACAGAATACAACCCTAATTTTTCCAATTGGTAGAGATCATACTCGAACCATGAGTATGGTCCAATCCTGAAGTATTCCTCATGGTTCTGTTTTGAAATCCAGAGCAACGCATGCATTTCACTATAGAATTCCACAGGTATCGTTTCGTATAACACACGTGGCTGATTTATGGAAAATAAATCAGAGACTGCAAGCAAAGCAGGGTAGGGTGGGCTGGCCTTCCATCCCACTAACTCATCTACGAAATTAATACTTAGGAAGTACCTACCATTTGGAAAACCTGGAACAGTAACAGTCAGGTTCACTAGATCATTAGGGGGGACATCATTTGTGAGTGAATACCTATACTCTGCACTGCCTACAAGGACCACAAGATTCACCGAGCCTTCAGACCGTCCGTCCTTGATCCAAAGGGTATCTCCAACATTCCTAGCGACTACAGAGAATGTGAAGGATTGATTCGTTGGAGCCGTTATGCTTGTGGGATAACGCAGCCATATGATGCTCAAATCGTTAGGAGCCGAGCTCGTATATGGCCCGTTAGATGGAGGTAAAGTGATCATGTTTACGTTCAATGTAGCCAAAACACCCATGTCGAATATGACGAGAATCAAGAAACAGCAAACCAGACAGTAGGTAACTCGCACGAGATCTTTTCGCTTGACGGCCGCAATCTTGTGCAGCAGTGAAGAGATTGCGGTTCCAGATAGGACCGATACGGAAAAAACTGCTAAGAAGAGAAATCGTGCTGGCAAATGTAAGAGGGCGCTGAAAAGAGGGGCATACTTGTATGTTGCAATAACGAGGCTGGACAACGGACTGGATGCGCCCATACCGAACATTACACTCACTCCGAATATTACCAGAAAGAATATCTCACGATTTCTTTTTGGCCAAGTAAGAAAGATGGCCGCCATCGCCGGAAAAATCAACCACCCAACGTAAGCTGAATATTCCCACCAGCCATAAGTTTCTGGATGCAAGTTATAGTACACAGTGTTCTTTTCAAATAGGGAAGAGTAGAGACCATGAATATTCGGTATTCCACCTGCGAGACCGCCCCGCTCTACGATGCGCGGCATCTGCGAGAGAAACTCAACAACGGGAAACAACTTTACCGATGATAACAAGAAAAACACTAAGAGTATTACGAACGCTACAGTTCCGAATCTTGATATTGGTACGCTAAGGTGTTGTTTGTCTCCAGCGTTGGTTGAATCTGGTAATCGTCTGTTACGTAGATACCACAATAGGGATGAAGCAAAAAGGTATGACGAGATCAGAATCAGAGTGTATCCGAGAATTATTATGCCCCCAGACTGCAACTGAAGCATCAAAACAGTTCCTGCGAGAGCTGCATATTGTAAACGTCCTGTTCTAGCAGCTTTGACACAGAATGCGAAGGCTAAGGGCGTCCATGCGTATGCATAGACGAAGAGGATATGGCCAATCGCAATCCTCGCCCACATGTACCCACTGAACATGTAGCCTACACCGGATAATAGTGCTCCAAGTCGCCGTTGTTTGAAGACAATAAGGAGGTAGTACATGGTAACCCCGCTCAGAATCACATGTAAGATGACTGCCCATCGAGTTCCATCACTCTCACCAAAAATGAGGATAAAGAGAGTGGAAAAATAAAGCGAAGCACTTTGAGGATTTGCAACGTAAGGCATTCCACTGAAATAGTAAGGATTCCAGAGGGGCAGTTGATGTAGGCGGAGGATCGATTCGTTGAGTAATCGATTCATGAACACGTAGTAAGTTAAATTGTCACCAGTGAATGTGCTGTTATGAACAATTATTTCAGGCCACATAAAATAAATCCCCAAGAAGAGAATCAGGCCTATGTCGGTGAAATAGACGCCGTGAACGTTAAGTGATAATACTTGTTGAAGTTGTATTCTCAGAATTTGCAGATGGCCCCTATTAGGCCGAATTAGGACCGGACGCGTCTGCGCCATTCTCTTTGGGTTTTCAAGTGGTGCAGGCACGCGATGATCTTGGTCAGTGGTAGCTCTAGGAACGCTAGCCTCATGTACAACCGTTTCGCAGGCGTGGCAGACCGCTTCGTCATCAGCCA
>CAYWMG010000071.1:0-6508 GCA_964459245.1 uncultured Candidatus Bathyarchaeia archaeon | reverse complement strand
AAAGAAATATTACGCACATTTTCCATGATCGCTGTTATCCGCTTATGAACCTTGTGAGCATAATACGCTCGCATTTCATAGGTGGAGCGTGGGATTATGACACCACTTTACCGGTAACTGTAGCGACATTAGGTTAGCTATAAGCTCGGTGTGTAGAAGCTGATATTCCACCAAAAATTGCGTGCCACAGTAACCACTATAGCCACAACATCTGTACTATTTCTAGGCGCTGAAGTTGGTTGAGCATGTCTTTGTTGTCATGCTTGAGAACCGAAGTTTTGATCACATGTTAGGTTTCTCGCAAATTTCAGGAACAGATGCGGTGAACGGCAATCCTACTAGAATAGATGGACTCAGCGGGTCGGAGCAAAATCCTTCCCCAAACGGTGGAATTGTTACTGTTTCATCTGATGCGGGTTTTGTGATGAACGCTGATCCCGGACATGAGTACACAGATGTCCGAGAACAGTTGTGTGGGAGGGATTGTGATTATTCTTCGCCGACACCTGCGCCAGGCAATATAGACGCAAACATCAAGAATAATGGTTACGTATCCAGTTTTGCTGCCAAGTATCCTTCTGAAGATCCGAGTGCGGTTATGCGATGTTTTACCCCTGAAAGGTTGCCTGTCTTGATGTCGTTAGCTAAGGAATTCGCGATATGTGATCATTGGTTCTCGTCTATGCCCGGACCGACCTGGCCGAATCGGTTCTTCTTGCATGCTGCAACTGCTGGTGGCCTAGATCACAGTCCTTCTCTTCCAAAAGAAATCGTGTCAATGACAGGCGACGCGTACAAGTTCGATAATGGAACAATATTTGACCTTCTGGATTCCGAGAAAATTGATTGGGCGATTTACTGTGGCGATGAATTTCCTCAAGCACTTCACATGCAAGGCATGGTTGACAATTTGGAGAAAGGTAGGTTTCATGCATACAGCAAGTTCAGAAATGATTTGCAAGAAGGCGACTTTTCGAAATCTTATGTGTTCATAGAACCTGACTGGCATCCCTTCACACATTTCAGATGCGGCAATTCTCAACATCCAGTCGATGACGTGACGCGCGGCGAACGGTTCCTGAAGGAAATCTATGAAGCGGTTCGTAACTCTCCAGTTTGGGAGAAGAGCCTTCTGATCATAACTTACGATGAACATGGTGGATTTTTCGACCATGTGTCACCCCCAACTACCGTTGATCCAGGTGATCAGGCTACAAGTCCATACAATAACAAATATGGTTGTAATTTTCGACAGCTTGGAGTTCGTGTTCCAGCTGTCTTGGTTTCACCATTCATAGCTAAAGGCGTCATCGATCACACGATCTATGAACACTGCTCGGTTCTTACTACTGTGGAAAAAACGTTTGGACTTGGCCACCTGACTGAGAGAGACAAGCGAGCATCAGACTTAACCCACTTACTAAGTGTAGGAAATCCCAGAACAGACGCCCCTAAGTCTTTGCCGAATCCTATTGATTCAGGAATCAAATGTACTCCTGAATTCGAGTTTATCGCTGAGGCACAGTGTGTTCTTGAAAACCTGTTAACCAGCTTGCATCTAAAGACCGCTAAACCAGTAGATCCCGCGCTATGCGGTTTCATTCACATAGCCCTTCTCAAGAAGCTATCAACAACTGCTCCGAATGAGAAAGATCATGTCATCTCAGAAGCTTTGAAAATTCAGTCGGAAAAAAACGCACTACGATACTTGCGGCATGCCAGAAGACAAACAAGAATGACGGATTAGACTAGACCCATAATCCATGTGGTGCAAGATTATCGCACATAGCTACGAGGCTTTCGTGGGATTTTGACACCAATTTACCAGTAAAAGAGCGCCGGGGGTGGGATTTGAACCCACGAGACTCAGAGAGTCATCGGCTTAGCAAGCCGACGCCATACCAGGTTGCCAGATCATGATTAAATGATCTCTTGGCTACCCCGGCTCCTTGATGCCCTTGTTCATATGCTCCTTCTAAAATAGGCTGTCGGCTCTTCAGAATATTCGAGATCTATTTGTATACTCAATGCAGGATGGGTACTATGGTTTGCATGAGTCGTACTTGCGCCATTATGACGGCTACTGTGCTCATGATTGCACTAATCCAATCCATGCCGATGGTGCAGGCTGATGCTCCTCCGGTTAGGGTGATCCAATTAGATTACCCTAAATCAGTAGTTACCAACAGTCTCTTTGTCGTAACCATTCAAGTCTCATACTCAGATAAGTTTGGCATGATCGACGTTGGGATCTGGGACGTTGGAAAAGGACTAGTGATTGAGAGCCTCGTATCAAACGTCACGTTAGCCGGTCCTGGAACAGCATCCTTCACATTCTCCTTACGCGCCCCATCATATCCTGGTCGATGGAATTTAGAGGGAATAACTCGTGCATGGGTTCAGAACGCATGGTTCACAGATAAGGCTGGATTCGCCTCATTCTCCGTAGTGGTTTTGAACACAGCCACCTTAACTCTAAACGGCCTTCCACCAGGAGCAAGTGTGATAATTGACGGAGCCAAGTACACAGCGAATGCAACAAATTTCACCAAAGAATTGAAGCTTGGCACTCATACAGTGGAAGTTCCTGAGCTAATCCAGGAAAAGCTTGGGAGCAGGTTCATTCTCGTCAAATGGAGTGACGGTGCGAGTTCAAATTCTCGAACTCTTATTCTCACCGGAAACCTGTCGATCTCCCCAACCTTCGTAAGACAATACTTGCTCACGGTCAACTCAGATTATCAATCAACAGGATCTGGATGGTATGATGAAGGCAAACTCGCTCAATTCGTTGCGCCTAGAACGTACACTTCTCCAGCCTTCTTTGGGCTATTCACTGGGTCTTACGAATTTTCTTCATGGTCGGGGGATAGTCAATCCAATAGTCCAACCAGCACAGTAGTAATGAATGGTCCAAAGACCGTTGCTCCCCATTGGACGCGTACCAGTATTCAGCCGAGTCTTAGCGGCGTTGCGGACTTATTCATTCTAGCATCTTGCATTCTAGTGTTCAGACGAGGTTTGATTATGAAAGGAAAGCTGAATCGCAAGCGAGGAGACGTGGTAAAGTCGCTCGCGCTTCTCCTGATCTCGTTGGCCATCCTAACATCTAACCCAGTCTTAGTCTCTGGGCAGCTTCCGACGCCGACGAATGCTTCTATCGTAACTATTGGTGATGCTGACTGGTATTACTGGAATCAACCTGCAAGCGATACTTGCATTCTCTGGCTGGGTGGCGGAACTGAATACTCACAGGGTGGTTACTTGATCAATCCATTAGAGTACGAATCTTTTGGTACCATTCGCTTCTTGCAGGATCTCACAAAATTCTATTGCGTAGTGGCTCTTGAAAAGGGATCCTACCGATTTTCGGACATCCCAAATCGTACTATCTACCAGGAACTATTTCAAGGCCGATTCTCAATCGATAGACAAGTCCATCAATGGATCATTGCGCAAGGGTACAAACATACTTTCATATTCGGCTACTCAGTGGGAGCAATGGCTGCTGCATCAATAGCCGTAAGCAACCCAGAGGACTGGGACGGCTCGAATGGTTTAGTTCTAATAACAGCATTACTCCCAACCAACGTGATCCCAGCAGCGCACTCACTGAATACGAACCTCCTGTTACTATATGGCAACGCACCCGAATTCCAGCTGACCGGAACTAAATTTTTTGAGAATACACCGAGCGAAGGTTGGCACGGCCCATCTTACTTCCATAAGGAGATACACGTGCTAGATGATATGGGTCACGAGGTTTGGTCACCACTCAAGACAAACACCTACAGCCCCATAGCCCTAAAAATCGTTGTGAACTTCATAGAAAGATCGAAAGCATTCCAAATAGGTAAGATTCCAACAACCGGATCTGAAGCTGGACAATCTCAAGATAATTGGAATTTCGATATATCTTCAGTAACGTCGCCAACGAAGGTTTTTTGGGACGAACCCTTCTTTGTGAACGCGCTCGTTACGTTACACAATTCCTCAACGGGCACCCTGGTCGCTTATGACTCAGCGAAAAATCAGACCTTGGCAGCGACAGACTTCTCAACACCAAAACTATCAAAACTCGCAAATATTCGTCTCAATATGCCACCCATCAATTCATCACAGACGTTCTCGCTGATAATTTTGCAGAAACACAACAAGTGGCAAGTCGCATCCAAGTACTATCCAGTAAAAGTAGATGCAACTAGTCAAGTAACTCTTCGGATACTAACACACGTTCCGAATTCCCACATCCTCATCGATAACACCACGTACTCTACTTCATCAACGGGGCTTCTGCAAATAGGAATCTCTAGAAACGTTCACAAAATCGAGGTGCAGGCAGCAATAGACCGCAATGATACACGTTATTCTTTTATTCATTGGAACGATTCGGATCCGTCACCGTTGAGGTCAACACAGTTCGATAACGACACTTCTCTTGAGGCAATCTACCAGACGCAGTATCACGTAAACGTAGCTTCTCCATACGGCACAACTAATGGTACTGGCTGGTACGAGGCGGACTCCGCACTTGAACCATCAATTTCACCTCTCGCGCTTAGCAATCCACCTGTACTATTTGATCATTGGACGAATGGCAACGATGCATATGGACTTGGGACTCCAATTCAGGTACACTCACCCATGATCATTCGAGCGAATTGGATAGATGTTAACGAACCACAGGTTAATCGCGGATCCGTTCCGTGGACTGCATTTTGCATCTCTCTCTTCTCAATTCTCTTGATCCTAGATTTGAGGCGAATTCGAAGCCCGCGATGATCATCAGTGTAGCAATCAAATTGGGTAAGTAAATTTGGGGAGTTAACTTGGTAAGCATCACTAAGGCCAAGAGCGAAGATATGCCAACTATCAAAACATTATTCTCTGAATATGCTGCCTCTCTGGCTTTCGATCTCTCCTTCCAGAATTTCAACCGTGAACTTTCAACGCTCCCAGGTGAATATTCCCTTCCTAATGGTTGTATTCTGGTTGCGAGAGAAGGTTCAGCAATTGTTGGCTGCGTCGCACTGAGAAGACTTGACGAAGAAGTTTGTGAGATGAAGAGACTCTATGTTCAACCCGCTTTTCGAGGAAGAGGTATTGGTAAGAAGTTGGCTGAATGCGTAATCAGACAGGCAAACGAGAGCGGCTATCGTCTCATGAAGCTTGACACATTGGCCTCCATGCTAGAAGCCATTCATCTATACCGCTCCCTAGGCTTCAGCCGGATTATGCCCTATCGACACAATCCAATTGAGGGAGCGGTCTTTATGGGGCTTGAACTGGGCCCTGCCTAATCGAACGCGTTAGAAACTATTGTGGTGCAGTCTTCTTGTCCAGAGTTGATGGTAGTGTAGTCACTGTTGCTGGTTTCGCCGGAACTGCTGGAGCTTGAGGTGCAGAAGGCGGGGGGGAGGTCGAAACTGAAGGCTTTGCGGCTGGAGCAGGTGGTTTGGGGGGAGGAGCAGCTTTAGGAGGCGGTGGTGCTGGCGGAACATACTTGAGCTCCAAATAGTCGTACAGAACGTGGACTCCATCCTCGTTGTTTGCAATGAAGATTTGATACGGGCCGTGTAGGTCTGTAACGATTTTAGCGATTCCTTCCGGTTCAAATCCTAACATTGAAGTGAATTTTCTGAAGCCACCAGTTTTCTTAACTATTACGTGAGTGACGCCACTCCATAGGACTTCGCTGAGTTTACGTGGGAGCTTCGATGGCAAGCCGCCAAATTTGATAAGCTTGCAACCATTGCTCTTAACCACGCCCTGTAACTTCTTCAAGTCTAGTGGACGGTTGAATCTGACCCAGAACTGATCTCCAGTAGGGAACGGTACGTGTTCTACCTTTTCGATTCCATCAATGAACCTAAGCTCGGTCGATCTTCGCTCCATCTCACCGAACACCATCATCATTCCGCCTCAGAATTTGAGGCAGAACAATCAGCCGCTTAAAAAGTGGTGGCTAGCATGGTTGCAGGAAGACCGTAAACTCACCGAAACCCCGTCAGCTACAGAAAAAAAGGCTGAAAATACGACTGCAAGTACCCCGCCGGTATCTGGCGGGAATCCGGCGGATACCCGGCGGGAAGAAACTTCGCCAGATAGCCGCCAAGTAGCCGCCACGTCCCCGCCAAGTACCAGCAACGTACCATCAGCGTCCCCGCTTCCAATTACGGGCCGAAGCTAACTATACCGGAAGATGTGCCAGAAACCCCTCCAATTCCAGCCATAGGTAGTATAATTCGACGAGGATACCGCAGTAGAGACGATATTGAGGCTATAATGAAGGCGAATCTCAAGGGTAAAGCATACCGAAAGGAGATTCAGGAACGCTTGAAGCTGCTCGAAGCTAGACAATCACCATTCAATGACATACCAACTACACAGCCAAGTACCCTGCCGATACTCGGCGCCGACCCGGCGAATACTCGGCGGGAACCTGGCGAAGTATCTGGCGCCGTACTCGGCGAAAAACCTCCAAATACGGGTATTTCGCCGGGTCCCG
>CAYWMG010000070.1:0-31264 GCA_964459245.1 uncultured Candidatus Bathyarchaeia archaeon | reverse complement strand
ACCGATGCTTGGGCGGTGGATTCAGCTTCAGGAGCCATCTTCCACTGGACAGGGATGCCCAGACTAGGGGGTGGATGGAATTTAGTTTCGACTGCAACAGGAGGATTAAACTCAATCTTCATGTCGAGTCCTACGGACGGTTGGGCGGTTGGCACAGGAGGAATCATTTACCATCTCACGAGTGGAAGTTGGACGCTTTACTCGAAAGTGGGGACGACTCTTAATTCCGTCTTTATGTTGAATCAGAATGAAGGTTGGGCAGTAGGAAATTCTGGTGTAATCTACCATTACGCATCCGGTAGTTGGAACGGCCCTATCTCTCCTGCATCTTCAAACAATGACTTGAGGTCTGTCTTCATGTTGACTTCTTCTGAAGGATGGATAGTTGGTTCCGGAGGGGCGGTGCTGCACTTTCTGAACGGAGTGTGGAGTCTACAACCAGCGAACCTCTTAGCCACGTCTCAGAATTTGAATTCGGTTTCCTTCGCTGAAGGAGTTGGATGGGCAGTGGGAGACGTGGGGACGATAATATCGTTAACGAGCCAACCCCCATTTTCCGGTATTCCACCGTCAAATTTGCAATCGGTCTACCTGTTGACTGTGAACAATGGTTGGGTTGTGGGATGTTCTACTGGTGGTTGTGGGACTGGCACAGGCCAACCGTTGGCAGCACAGTGGAATGGGCTATCATTCACGCTGGGAACAGTCCTGGGACCAACCTCGGACTTGTACTCAGTATCGTTGACTAGTCCGTCTGATGGATGGGCGGTTGGCGGGTTAGGATTGACTCCGTTGATATTACATTATTCTGGTGGAACTTGGACTGAAGTAGCTGCTCCCCAAGGCGGTTATGTGCTTCGATCTGTGTTCATGGTGAATTCTGGGGAAGGTTGGGCAGTGGGTGATGGGGGTAGGATTCTCCACTTTTCTGGAAGTTCTTGGGCAATTGTATCATCACCAGTCACGACGACGTTACGAAGCCTCTTCATGTTTGGACAAAAGGATGGATGGATCGTTGGAGATGGGGGTACGATTCTTCGCTACCAAGAATCTGGACAATGGGTGACTGTTGCAGGTCCTACTGGTACTGACCTACGGTCGGTGTATTTTCTTGACCCAACCCACGGTTGGATCGTAGGATCGAGTGGCACGATCTTACATTTCGATGGAACCTCCTGGAGTAAAGTGTCTGCTTTTGCAACGGCCAACCTCTTCTCGGTAACTCAAGTAAGTGCTGCCGAGGCGTGGGCTGTAGGAGATTCTGGAACGATCATTCATTGGGATGGGGTGGCTTGGTATTCGTATACGCCGACGCCCCCCTTAACTGGAAACCCAAGCCTCAACTCAATCTTCCTACTCTCAAGTGGTTATGGTTTGATCGTCGGGTCGCCTCCTGCACAAGGCAGCCAGGCTACAGTGTTAGTGGTGAATCAACGAGCGATCAGGCAGGTTCCGGACGGGTACAACCGTCGTTTTGACCCTAATCCTGTTAGCGCCCTTGTTCTTGATGAAGCGAAAGGGATGGGGTTATTTCGGCATGAAAATGCGCTCTTCTCAAGATCGCCGACGGATGCGAATGACCTAGGCGAGCGGCGTAATTCAGGATTGTTTGAGACGTACGTACAGTGCTTCCACCCTCTTTCTCGTGACCCAGTCCTTGTGGTGTCGAAATCCTCCTCCAAAACTGTTGGGGATATGCAGTAGTTCGTGAATGAGTGTCTTCTGTTTCTCATCGAGAGGTAGCGGATCATACTGTTCCGACAGGACTTCGACGGCGTAGTAGGCAGGTTCGCTCAATGCCTGCTGCCAAATCTTGGGTAATGCGTGTATTCTTGCGATGACATTCCTTGCTTTGGAGCCATAGCTTCGGTAGCAATAGACTCGGTTCTTTGGTATGTGGGAGAGGCCCAATTTGTCAATTATGCTAGAGATCGAGTTTGATACGTCAGGTGCTCGTTCGTACCGAAAGGGCATAGTCAAGCACCGTGAGGCAGGATCTAAAATAGCATTCGCTGATTGAGATGGGCAAAAAAGGAAGGCTCGGGTTTTTGTTAAGATTTCGAACGCATAGCTATTAGGTACCCGAGTCCGCCTAGGACGAATCCGATCAAAGCAAGAGTAACGAACGCGGCGATGGGCACTGTTAACGCTCCAAGTACGTTTACGTGTACTTGGCCCGTGTTCCAACCTTTTCCTCCAAATT
The DNA here is from genome assembly GCA_964459245.1 of uncultured Candidatus Bathyarchaeia archaeon. GTDB lineage: Archaea > Thermoproteota > Bathyarchaeia > 40CM-2-53-6 > 40CM-2-53-6 > FEN-987. The sequence goes on along the minus strand of CAYWMG010000070.1, from coordinate 29,061 downwards.
GTGCAGGCTGCATCCAGGCTCCGCCCCAGTACCCGCCCCACATGGCGAGAAATGTTCCGCCGGCTACGCCAAGGTTTCCCAATACGAGGTGTACCCAAGCGAACGTCTTCGAGATGCCCTTGTAGGTCTTTCCTTCCACCGTCTCAATGTAGAAGTAGAAAAAGGAAGTCACTGCCATTGCGACGACGCCCACGATGAGATAGATAACGTATCCTACGGTGAACCAATTTCCAGCCTCGCCGCCTGCTATAACTCGTGAAGCTGAGACGGGTAATAGTTTGATTTGATCGCCGAATGCTGCGAGGAATGTTATGATTGTGGCGGCCGCTCCTTGAACCATCGCTGCATAGAGGAAGTACGCTGCCATCTTACTCTGAGATCTTTTCATTCACAACTCCATCCCTATCTATTGAGTATATATCCGTTGCCTGTCTTGCAGGTTCCGTAATTACTTAAATTTTGGGTACCAAAAGGATTTTGCTAATAGATGTCCAGTCCAATGCCCAAATCGGATCACCGGAGACGGTCAACGAGGTGGGAAGCGGCGTTTCCCACATACCTAGAGTGAAATGTTCTAAAATGCTTTAAGAGGAGAGGAGCGAGCGAGCTCATTTTAGGCCGATTTGAGCCCTTATTCATCCAGAAAGCCCCTAGATTTAAGCAGATTGTGCTTCTAAGGTCTTATAATAAGTGTTTGAACGTGTGAAATTTCGAATCTACGCTTAGGTTGGGTTAGCATGCTGGCGTGTCCAACCGACAAATTCCCTTAGACTGATCGAGGCTTTGTCTCAGATCGTCTAAACCCATGGAGGTGATTTTATGGCAAGAGAGAGTATGCTTACACAGAAGTCGATTGTTGCTGACGACACGCTTGCATTGATAACTGGACAATCAAAGGGAGCTCTCTTGAGTTACACTGAACTCACCAAATCAATGCACCAGTATATTCGCACAAAGGGTTTGAGGCTCAAGGCTTGTCCAAATTGTAAGGCACAGATACCCGGTTTCGCTACTTACTGTGACAAGTGCGGCAAAGATACGGCAACAGCTACGGTGGCAGCAACTTAGTATTCAGACGGATATTTCCGTCATCGTCCCTTTCTTTTCTCACTCCTTATCCATTGTAAGTTAGAGGCGTGCATTGGGCGTAGCATAGTCGATTGTAGTAGGATCACAGATCGAAGTAGAGGTAGAACTCGTATGGATGAGGACGCGCTGAGATCATTTTGTGTCCTTCCGTTCCTATCTCGACTATTCTATCGATGAGATCAGGAGTAAATACTCCCTTGAGGAATTCTGAATCGCTGCGAAGACTCTCGATTGATTCTGCTACGCTGCCGGGGAGTTCTCTTACTGATAGTTCCTTCCTCTTTGCTGGGGTTAGTTTGTAGATGTCTTCATCAACAGGATTGCCGGGGTCAATCTTCTTCTTTATGCCATCTAGGCCGGCACATGCTATCGCCGCAAAGGCAAGGTAGGGATTGCACGATGGGTCTGGAGTTCTGAATTCTGCCCGTTTTGGACCCTCCGCTTCTTTTCCCTTCTCGTACACTGGTATTCTAACATTAGCGGATCGGTTTCTTCTGCTCCAAGCCACGTAAACTGGGGCCTCGTAACCTGGGACAAGCCGTCTGTATGAGTTAGTAGTAGGAGTGACTATGGCGCATAGGGCTCTACTGTGTTCAAGTAGGCCGCCAACGTAGTATCTGCCAATCTGGCTCAGCTCAGCATATTCATCGTTGGCGTCATAAAACGCATTTCTATCTCCCTTCCAGAGACTCGAGGCAGTATGCATCCCTGACGCGTTGTCGCCGAATATGGGTTTAGGCATCGTTGTGGCGATGAGGCCATTCTTGAATGCCACATTCTTCGTGACGTACTTGTATGTGAGCACGCTATCTGCTGTTTCCACAAGGCTATCCCGGTACATGTCAATCTCGCATTGTCCTGCCGTCGCAACTTCATGATGATGCGCATCACAGACAATCCCGAATCCTTCCCAGAGTGATTTTACGCATTCACTTCTGTAATCCATCAACGAATCGACGGGTGAAGCGGGATAGTACCCTTCCTTGAAACGAATTGGAAAGTTGAGTCCCCTCGCCTCTAACGCAGACTCCCTTGACGAGATTCTGTAGGAGGAAGAGAATGGATTGTTGACATCCCATGTTACGCTGTCAAAGACGAAAAATTCCACTTCCGCACCCCATAGGGAATTGCTGAAACCTTCGGCCTTCAAAGCGTCTACTGCCTTCTCGGCGACGTATCTGGCATCTCTCGAGAACCTTTGCTTACCGAAGCCCATATGCACGTTACACAGGAGTCTAGCGGATTTCAAGTTCTCATCCGACCATGACATTATTCCGAAGGTTGAGGGGTCCGGAGCCAGGATCATATCGGATTCGAAGATCTCGGTGAAGCCTCGAATCGAGGAGCCATCCAGTTTCGAAACGCCCTCCGTGAAAGAATGCTCGTTCATCATTTCTGACGGGATAGTGACATGCTGCATTCTCCCAGGAACATCCGCGAATTGTAGATCAACGAACCTTATGTTCTTCTGCGCAATTTGAGCTAAAACATCCTTCACGGTTAGTTTTCTTTTGGCGAACGAACCATCCGCATTTCGAATGTAAGGCATCTCTCCACTCGCACTCCAACTATGAAGCCCGCCCATATACATTGAATATATATAACATTTACGTCGGAATTAATGAACGCTTGTGGTTGAAAAAGTGAATAAATTGAACTTTTATTCAGATACTCCTCAACTTCCTAGGGTGACCTATTGAAGATTGATGAGGTTGACCTAAAAATTCTTCACCAATTGACGACTGACTGTAGGATGTCTTATCGTCAAATCGCAAAGAATGCTAGAATATCTGTCGGTACGGCCTTGAACCGAGTTCGTCGGCTAGAGAAAGCTGGCGTAATAAGAGGATACTCGGCCATTGTGGACCATGAAAAGATTGGATACGACTTAACGGTTATTACTGAGATAACTGTCTCCAGAGGCAAACTGGTAGAAATAGAAAAGGCTGTAAGTAAACTTCCAAACGCGTGCGCTGTCTATGATGTTACAGGTCTCACTGACGCCATTGTAATCGCAAAGTTTCACAACCGCGAAGAGCTTAGCAAGTTTACTAAGGGTCTTTTAGGTCTGTCCTTTATTACTCGGACTAACACTCGAGTAGTGCTTCAAACGATTAAAGAGGACTTCCGTCTCACCTGACGGACAATTTCAACCCCATCTACGATTAAAATCGAGCTCTCTGCAAATATATCATACGACGTACAGTTCGCTACTTGTTAGGCATTCTTACTAACGTAGATTCCAGCAGCTACGTCAGCACCAAGTGGATAGGAGCTTGCTCCGACTTTAACAAGCATCGGACCCCTGAATGGGGCAACCTCCTCGACTTTAATCTTCGTACCTGGAGTCATCCCCAAGTCTAACAAGTATCGTAGAAGTGATGTATTTTCATCGGGGATGCGAGTAACTATGGCAGACTCTCCACTCCGAAGTTCTGATAGAGGTTGTCCGTTAACTGGTTTAATCTGTCCTGTTTCATCAGGAATCGGATTCCCGTGGGGGCACACGGGTGGTCCACCCAAGGTTTTCTCTATCGATAATGCTAACGGTTCGCTGATGGCATGCTCAAGTTTGCATGCTTCGTCGTGTGAATCTGTCCAGTTACAATGCAATACATCGGTCAATAGACGCTCGGCCAGTCTATGCCGTCTGAATACTAGGAGTGCGATTTTTCTTCCTGAGTTAGTTAACTTGACGCCTCTATAGGGGTCACGAACCACCAAACCCTTGGTTTCTAACACCTCAAGGGTATTAGTTACGCTACCAGGGGTAATTCCAAGAATTTTAGCTACATCACCCGTCTTGGCTGAACCCATCTTTTCCTCTAGGTTGTAGATGGTTTTCAGATACATTTCAGGCGCTATATTGAATTCATGATTCAAAGGGATGACCTTTTCTAGCTCGCATTAAAGAATGAGGTATGTCGCACAAATAATCTTGGCATGTAATATATTTACAGTCCTAACTTTTACATGCAGCTAGAGCCAGTTTGAGAGCTGGGCAAAGCACACTCATGAAAATGAGCATTCTCCTGAACGTTGATTAGCTCTCGCATACTCAATTCCGATGGCGCGAGACATGAACATTGAAAAGACGAAGACTAAAATCATCTGCACCATTGGCCCAGCAACCTCTTCAAGGCATATTATTGCTCGACTCATCCAAAACGGGATGAATGTGGCCAGACTCAATTTGTCTCATGGGACACCAGAAGAACACACGACAAGGATCTGCGCTATTCGAACAGCCTCCCAAAAACTTAGGATCCCAATCGGTATCCTCGTGGACCTCCCCGGGCCGAAAATTAGAATCGGCAAGGTCTTCCCCGAGCCCGTTGTCTTGCGAGAAGGAGCCCCCCTCACACTCACTGGACGACACATGATTGGCAACCACTCAATTGTCTCAATTAGTCACCCAAGAGTCTTGAAGGAGTTAAAGCAAGGCGACCTAGTTTTCCTTGAGGATGGAACTGTAAGGCTGAAAGTAAATGAAGTTAGGAACGGCGATGCGATCTGCCGAATTGTTAGAGGTGGCCATCTATCGTCTGGGAAAGGAGTGAACTTTCCTGGTAAGAAACTGAGCTTAAGCACGCTCACTCCTAGAGATATAGAGTTGCTAGAATTTGCAATTAATCAAGAAGCGGACTTTGTAGGTATTTCGTTTGCAACCAGTGGAAGTGATATCGAGAAGGCGAGCAGAATAATCAGCAAAAGACGATCAAAGATGTGGGCGATCGCGAAGATCGAAACGAAACAGGCAGTAATCAACATTGATGATATCATGACGAAGGCGGATGGCATTATGGTGGCGAGGGGCGACCTTGGCGTGGAAATGGATGTGGAGGAAATTCCTGAACTGCAGAAGAAGATAATCCATAGATCAAATAGTTCTGGCAAACCGGTTATAACTGCCACTCAGATGCTGGAATCTATGGTAAACAATTCCACGCCTACTCGCGCCGAGGTGACTGATATTGCAAATGCAATCATTGACGGAACGGACGCAATCATGCTCTCAGAAGAGACCGCTGTGGGAAAATACCCTATCGAGGCAGTCAGAGTCATGAAACACGTTGCGGCAGCTACAGAACGATCGCTTCCCTATGAATCAATTCTGGATGCCAGACAGAGTTTGCTCAAACGAGATATTGTTCAGGATGCCATTAGCTTCTCAGCTTGTGCTGTTGCCTACGAACTTGAAGCGGCTTGCATCGTCGCGCACACGCGAACTGGCATCACGGCACACAGAGTTTCCAAATTCAGATCGTCAGTTCCAATCATAGCACTTACAACTGATCCGCCCGTGATGAATAGACTATCTCTCCTCTGGGGCGTGTATCCCTACCAAGTTAAGAAACTCAAGACAACTGCAGAAATTTTCTCAGCGGCAAAGAGAGCTGCAGTCGACAGCGGACTCGTTACTAAAGTGAACAACAGAGTTGTAGTAGTTTGTGGAGATCCATCCTCACCACGTGGAACAACTGACTTGCTGCATGTGCAGAGCATTTGATTGAGATGTAGTTGGGCCAAGTGGCAATTTTGGAAATCATTTTGGGCTGTGAAAACATTAGAGACGGAGCTATAGCTTGCTCAGGATGGTTTCAGATCTTTTGTGGTTGGATTAAATCAATGATCCTACCGACCGTAACGTTAGGGATGGCATTTGGGTCATCTAGGATAACGTCCTTCAACAATCCTTTGGAACGATAAAAGTCGACCACTGGTGCTGAAGTTTGCTGATAGACTTTGAGTCTTTCTAGAATAATCTTTGGTTGGTCGTCCACGCGTTTGAAGAGATCTCCGCTACATTTGTCACATTTTCCCGAGACTTTAGGTTTCAAAGTCCGATCATTGTAGATAGCCCCACATTTCTTGCACTGCGTCCGAGCCGATAACCTGTCAACAATCACACTGTCAGGAAGATTTAGATTGATTATGACATCTATTTTTAATATGGTTTCCAGCAACTTTGCTTGTTGGATTGATCTCGGGTAACCTTCAAGAATGAATCCTTTCGAGTTTTCTTGTGAAAGATGACACTTGAGCAATTCAGTTATGGTTTCATCAGGTACAAGATTTCCAGAGTTGCTATACTTTGCGATCTGATCCCCTAATGGAGTCTTCTTCCGAATCTCTTCCCTCACCAGATCTCCCGTGGAAACGTGCGGAATGCCTAATCGACTCTCTAGCAGGGTTGCATACGTTCCTTTTCCAGACCCAGGAGGGCCTAGTATTACGATATTCATCAACCTGACACGGTTTCTGACAAGATTCTTCCTGCATTTGAGTTACTCCGTTACCTTTCTCAAACGGTAAGCAGGCATAACTTTGCCGCCAAGTTAACGGCATGAGTACTGGCATTTGTAGTAATATGGTTCGGCTTCCAACATGAATTATCGATGCATGAAGGTTGACGCTTGAGAGAAGTGGTGTTTTACCGGATGCTTTCACGCGACAGAGTAAAGCGCACTGCATGTGCTGGATATTGTAACTTACCTGAAGGAAAAATTGGATTATGTGGATTGAAATAGTTTGTTTTGGCTGATTCGGACTATTTCGATTAATGTCTGTTAAAGGTCGAATGGTTTGTGGTTTATCTTATTATGGGTATGAAGCGTTCTTCGTTTATTGATTTGCTCAAGTGGCCTATGATTGCGATCTCGTTTCCACAGTACTTGCATCTGTTCTGGTCATCCATGTGCCAGCCCGTGATGTCGAAACCTGAACGTTCCACAACAACTTTTCCGCATTCTGGGCAGTACGTGTGTTCCAGCGGGTGTCCCGGCACGTTGCCCAAGTAAACGTAATTCAAACCGACTTTCTTCGCTACCGTATGGTGCTTCTCTAATGTTTTGATGGGTGTTGATGGTAGGTTCATCATTTTGTAGTCTGGATGGAATCTTAGAAAATGGATTGGAGTGTCCGGCCCGAGATTATCATACACCCAGGAAGAGAGCTTCTTAGCAGCCCCTAGATCGTCTCCAACTTCTGGGACGATCAGGTCTGTGATCTCAATGTGAACATTCGTCTTATCACGAAGTTCTAGTAGTGTTTGGAATATTGGGTCCGCGTTTGCAATCCCGATATATTTCCGGACAAACGATGTCTCTCCGTTGCCCTTGAAATCGACGGTGATACAATCAAGAAAATCACGCATCAAAGCAACCGTCTCAGGAGTATCGTACCCATTCGAGACGAAAATGTTGATCAGCCCCTCTCTCCTCGCCTGAACCCCAATGTCATGTGCAAACTCAATGAAAATCGACGGTTCATTGTAGGTATACGCCAATCCCTCACAACGGTAGCGTTTGGTCATCTCCACAACTGACTCAGGTGTCACATCCAACCCCTCAATCTTCCGCCTCTGACTAATGTCGAAGTTTTGACAGTAACTGCAGTTGTGCGAGATTATGCCGTCTGCGACGTAGTTGTGCTTGGGTATGCATTCGAAGCTGTAGACCTGCTCGACTCTTGATGTGGGTGTGGCCTTTTTGACGGTGACCCATTCGCGTTTATTCCTAAGAACTGGTTGCTGCAAATCTTCTGCTATGAGTGTCTTTACTTGTGGATGATTGTATAGGTAAGTCCCCGAGATTCTCACCGCGTCCCATCCGTTGGCTTGAAGTACCTTGTCCTTGATTTTGTCACGTTTTTGAACGAGTTCCATCACTTGGGCGTCACATTTTCCGCAAGTAAACTGGGCGGTGTCGATCGAGGTAGCCCCATGACGTTTCCGTGCCTGAGTATTTTGATACCAAACTCTCAGAATCTCGTCTCTGGGGCGAAGCTCTTCAACGGTCTTCCATCCCTTCTTTGTGAGAATGGGGTGTTCTTTTGTAATTACCAATCTGCCTTGCCCATGCGAGCCATAGCGCACCTCCCACAGGCGGGCCCGGTGGCGCCCAAGATGTGTGACTACGTCAGGAGTAACCCTCATTCCATTCTCGACGTCATATGACCATAGGCTGTCTCCGGGCAACAAGTCTTCAATGCACCTCCTCTGCCCGTTTGCCAGGAGGATTTGTGTGCCCACTGGATGGCAAAGCCAGTTACAGCCAGTGGTGGCGATTGAGAAGATTTTGGTTCCGGGCATGTAGTGGCTTACGGGTTTCTTCTCGATTGGGTCTATGTGGCCAGCGATCATTTTGCCGTAGACGTAGAGCCAGAGTTTTCCGTTAGTATTTCCGCGGATTCCGCAGAGTCCAACCTGTCCTTTCCCAATGTTGCAGTATCGTGCGCAGGCCGTGCATCTAACCCTACCACCAGGGAGCGGTTGGTAGAGTGTTGCCTCCTTGCCCAGAGTCAAGGCTCCCACTCCAATGCAGCCGGATGCTTACTTGAATGGAAGCCCATTTTGACTGCGTCTCAATAGGATTTGGAGGCGGCCTTGGAATAAACTTACCGTAGAACTTGCCCTGCTCGACATCCGTCTTTGCGGTCACGAGTATAATATCATTCAAAGTTCTGCGGGAGATGCTAATCGTACATGCGAGAAACCAGTGTGAGTTTTGTCCAGATTCTTGGTGAACTCAGTAGTGCATTCAACGAGCAACGGTTCATGCCAATAGTCAGCTGACGGATCAAATCTGTAGGTCGTAAACTTACCGTCTGACGTCAGGTATAGTTTGGTTCAATTCTTCCAAATACTTTTCTACAAAAGTCTTCGTGTACTCCTCCATGTCCAGTTTGAGAGCATCCTCAGGTCTGACCCAAGTAGAATACTGCAACTCTCTACGATCCAATTTGACGTCCGTTTCTTTAGTCGTGCAAACATAATCCATGAACACGTAATGTTCATGACGATGATAGTACTTGGGATAGATTGCCTGCTGCACAAGTAAGAGTTTGACAACTTGAACGTTTAACCCAGTTTCTTCCTTAACTTCACGCGTGATAGCATCTTCGGCACGTTCGCCTAATTCGATATGCCCTCCAGGGACTGTATACTTATCACTCCATTTACTTGAGCGAACAATCAACACCTCTCCTTTTGAATTGACCACGAGCGCGCCGACCGTAGCCTCGGGATATGTTTGAGTCATCATTAACTACCTAGAGAAAAGAAATTGGTACGCTATGCGCTCTTGCCCATAGTGGCGCCAATGACAGACACTACAGAGATCAGTCCGCCGATCAGGAGTATTAGAGGTTCCTGAGTTCTAAGGTATACCAAAGCCGTGAAAGCAACAAGAGCGATCAACCCAGCAACATTTACGAAAGCTGATCTAGAACTTGGTCGCATTGGAAACACGTGTGACGAGAAAGTCATTAAGAGGAACATTATATGTTCTCCTGAATTTAGATCAAATATGAAAAAACCCAATTTGATGCAATATTTCCGACTTATGATATCCTTCCCGATTCGTTTCCATTGAGCTTGAACGACTCAGAATTAGTCTCTTTTGCCGTGCTGAATGAAAACTACTTATGAAATACCTAAATGGCAAGCCTACGATTTTGGTACTTCCGGAAGCGCCCATTCAATGACGCAGTTACTAACAGAGAGAAGAAATTTGCCACATTCTGGCTTTGAGGCATGCACGTATTCTACTGTAAGAATAACAGTTGCAATCTTCCAAACGTTTTCACGACGGATAGAGGCATTGAACAGTTAGGCAAGAAAAAATGGAGCATTCACCATCAGATTTAAGCTCGAGATTCTCAGATGTTGTAAAGAAAAAAACCATCGAAAGCTTCGGCGACGCTTCAGACGAAGTTCTACGGTCATTAGCAGAACCGGTTCGTACATATTATGTGCGTTGCAATACCCACAAGATCCTGCCTAACAAGCTGGCTTCCATTCTGCACAAGAGAGGGTTTGGAATTGTACAGAACCCAACTGTCAACGAGGCGCTCGGAATAGCCGTCAAGGGACCGTTTGACATTCAACGAACAGAACGCAGCATCATTGTGGATAAGAAAACTGCTGAGTCGGTCTTACAGGGCGCTAACGTCTATGCCCCAGGAATCATAAATGCAGGGTCTATGCACTTTGGCGACCACATCACAGTTCTCTCTGAGTTTGGTGAAGTTATTGCCACCGGAAAAGCAGAGATGAACAATACTGAAGTATTAAGGTACAAGAAAGGCCTAGCAGTTTCAATCTCCAACAGGAAATTTCTAAGCCCCCAAATTCGTGAAACGGAGGAATTTACGACTGGCCTTCTCTACCCTCAGTCACTGGCGGCCATGTTGACGGCAAGAGTATTGAATCCCAAACCTGGAGAAACCATAGTTGATATGAATTGTGCACCTGGAGGAAAACTCTCCCATATCAGTCAATTGATGCAGAATGAGGGAAAGATTTACGGTTTCGACAGAAATGCGCGCAAAGTAGGACGAACACGAGAGATTATGTCGATTCTAGGTTGTGAAAATGTCATACTGTCTATTCATGACTCCAGATATTTGGCTGAAGATTTTAGTCACTTGAATCCGGATCGGGTTCTAATTGATCCTCCCTGTAGCGCTTTAGGTCTTAGGCCTAAAGCATACGATTTTACAACTCAAGATCGAATTGAAGATTTGGCTGCGTACCAGAGACAATTCATCAAGACAGCTTCACATCTCGTGAAACCCGGTGGTACAATCGTTTACAGTGTATGCACTTTTACCGCAGAAGAATGCGAAAGTATAGCAGAATTTGGAGTACGAGAATGTAATCTTCGTCTCGTTCCACAAGAACCATTGTTAGGGTCTCCTGGTTTGAGAGGAACTGAAGTAGGCGCGCTATGCCAGCGATTCAACCCTCATACTGACGAGATTGGTTATTTCATCGCTAAGTTTGTGCGGTGACAAAAGGTTAATGCCCGATACCAAAGGTCTTGGGGAAATGGGATTGGCCGACTATTCTCTATGCAGAGAAAGGGCTATCCGTACTCTGCTACTCAGCTGGATGAGGACGAAGTGACCTCTGATGTCCATCTGCTCAGGTGTTATGTCGAGACTGGTAATAGCTGAATCAACGACTTCAGTGGGACAGAATCAATTTTCGACTTTCCACTCTTGTTGACCAACACAACGATAGCCACAGGCTTGGCCTTGGAATCGTGCAGGGTCTTGATGGCAGCGCGGTGTGTCTCGCCTGCTCTGAGAACGGCATCTACTATTAGCACTCGTTTCCCAACAACGTCGTGAAAGGACGGATTTACCAGGCCTGGCAGTTTCTTATGTGCAATTCGATGAGGTCGTACAGTCGCAAACGGTTTATCCATTTCCTTTGCGAGAGCCACTCCTAACACGATACCATTCCCTTCGATAGCCACGACCGCGTCAGGTTCATCGAACTCCCTAGCATGAATTGATTCACGAACAAGATCTGCTAAGGCCAAAGCAATGGAACCCATCCGTTTTGTATGTGAGCCTATAGGACTCCAATCTACGAAGACATCATGCGGCACTGGTTTCAAGGCACGCTCTTTTCCACGCAGAAGCAACCAAACAACAGTATCAGGTTGCACCTTCAACTCATCGGCGATTTCGTATGTCGATAGACCTTTAGATTTGAGTTCCTGTGCCCTTCTCACTAGTTCCTGAGAGACCATTCTTGAAACCTCTTACGTGTAAGCCTATTCCACGCCCTTATAATAGCTGACAACCGCGCATTGGATTGGGAGAGGGAAGCATTATGGATTTCGCTAGGCCCGTTGGAATGAGGAAATTCACGATTTCGAATAGTGAGATAGGCGGCCCTCTCAACCTCAAAGAAACAATCCTTAGCGCTCAAACCTCAGAACCAGAATGGGCAATGCATGGAGGTCTATTCATTAACGTTAAGGAGCTGGATGGCGTCGCTGTGAAGTATTCACTGAATCAACGAGGAACAGCTGATAATTACAATATTGATGTCGAGTTCATCTCAGCAAGTTCAACTGATGGAATTGAGCGAGCGCTGAGAGAGCACTTGAATCGAGTCTTAGGGTTAAGGGATGATCTGCTCAGTTTCTACCGAGAATATGATTCTGAAAAGGAGCCCCTTTCGCGTACCTTCAGAGATTTAAGGGGGCTCCGGCTGATGCGGGGAACGAACCTCTACGAGAGTCTACTCTGCTCGATCTTGTCGCAAAACAATTCTGCGAAGCGATGGAACCAGATAGCCCGGCTCCTCATGAAAAGTTATGGTAGACATATTCGTCTTCCAGACGGGTCAAGTTCATACCTATTTCCCGACCCTCTCAAGATTGCGCGATTGACTGCGCGAGAATTACAGTCAAAAACCTCTGCTGGATATAGGGCGAAGTCGATTGTCGATGTTTCGCGATTGATTGCTGAGAAAGAACTTGAACTCGCAGAGTTAGTAAAACTCGATTATGAAAGGGCTTCAGAAGTACTGCTTCAACTGCACGGTGTCGGCCCTAAGGTTGCAGACTGTTTCTTGTTGTATGGTTTAGGCAAGTTGGAAGCGGCGCCAGTGGATGTGTGGATTCACAGAATAGTCACAAAGCTTTACTTTGGAGGACGAAAGATAAGCCGGGTGAACACAGCTAGGTTTCTTCGCGAACGCTTTGGAATCTGGGCAGGATACGCGCAACTGTATTTATTCGATTATGCAAGGCGTACGACAGTGATGAATAATGAGAGCTAAGCCTTTGCACGCATCTTGGCGCCTTCCTTCAGCATCGGCTTCCGTTTCAGTTTCGTACCACAGACGGTACATACGTGAATGGTTTCGCTTGAATAGCGTCTAAAGCAAGCTGGGCAATAGTACGTCCACTTGAATTTTTGACGAATCCCCAAAGTTGACAGAGATTGGTAGGTTAAACCAATTCCTTCTGCAATATTCTGAACAACATAGTCATCGCTTACGATTATCGGAATCTTTCCCTCCCTCTGTAGATCAATAGCAAGTGCTAGGATGCTGGAATCAGCTTTAGATAGGGAGCGGCGATCACCTAGAATGGTGGCCTTCTCAACCACCTCCTTCAATGCTCTCGCTGTCGGAGGTTGAATTTTCAATTTGCCCGAGGAAGATGAAACGGCTAAACGGTAGGATGGTCCAGCTTCTAGTTTGAGTTCTTCGGCTACTTCTGGAACAGAATAAGTATCGAGTTGAAGCCCGAGTGGATCAAGGCCCATTATAAGTGCAGACGTGTCCAGTACTAGTACTTTCACAATCCAGTTCGCTCCATCTCTTGAAGTCTTGACAGGCTTTCCAAGGATGGGGTAGAACTCATCCTAACAAAGACCGAATAATTCTCAGACTTTCTAACTCCCAGACTCATATTCTGCGTTAGTTCTCTCTGTGATCTCCCATCGGCAACAACGAGTGCCCTCAGCTTCTGATTCGTCAGATGAATGTTGAGTGACCTATTCATAGATATGACTGCTGGCGGTAAATAGTCCAGTGGGCAGATGAAGGATACGACAAAAACTTCAACGGCAGAATCCACTATCGGACCGCCCGCCGAGAGCGAATAGGCTGTAGATCCAGTGGCTGTGGACACGATTAATCCGTCGCCTCTGAAAGATAAGAGAGACTCGGAGTCCACTGCGAGTTGCAAGTCAAGCATCTTGGCAGGACTTCCTGATGAGACTACCAATTCGTTCAAAGCATCAACTACATGCCGTCCGTCCAAGAGGACTTCCAGCTTGTTTCGTTTCTCGAGTCTACATTTTCCTTTCATGAAAAGATTGATTGAACGATAGGCCATCTTTGGCTCAATCTCGGTAAGGTACCCTCGCCGCCCCATATTGACGGTTAAGATAGGAGTCTCTGGTTCTGGAATACTCATGCACGTCTTTAGGACAGTTCCGTCTCCACCAACGGTCACTATCAGGTCGGCTCTTAAGTCTGATAGATCCTTCCCGCCTCCCAGTCGACCTCGTTTTGCTAACTCTATTTCAGAAATCACTGAGATTCCACGTCTACGAAGCTGCTTAGCCAAAGTGGCTGCAACATCGAGAGCTCTACGATCGTCGAGCCGAGAGACTAGTCCGACTGTGAACGCCACTTCTGAGTTCTCCGCAGCAGAGATTACACTCCAGCATAATTAAGAATGTTCGAGATAATACTTGCAGTCAGGCAACCTTTTTAGACGAAAGGCGGGCGTTACAGGCCGAAGGCCACAGCTTACAGGCGAGGAAACTGAGCAAACCAGTTGATGTTGGTTCCGTAAAGATTGGGCAGTACATTATTGTTGATGGAGAACCTTGCAAAGTAGTCGAGTTCGAGAAGTCCAAACCTGGGAAACATGGGGCGGCAAAGGCTCGAATAGTCGCTATGAGTGTAACGACGGGCACCAAGAAGAGTGTGATTAGTCCTGTGGATGCTAGGATTGATGTGCCCATGATTGAGAAGAAAACGGGTCAGGTGCTTGCGTTCGTTGGGTCGAATGTTCAACTCATGGACATGCAGAGTTACGAAACATTCGAAACGCCGATTCCGGAAGAGGAAGAGATAAAGTCAAAATTAGCTCCTGGCGTTGAAGTAGAGTACTGGCAGATGCTTGGGCAGAATAAGATAATGCGCACTAAGGGCTAGACACAATTTAGCCCGATGGTTATTCAAGTGCATCCAGTCTCGCATATTAAAATTAGACGCGGCATGACGATGTCTGAAATTGCCGCGCAGATGGCAGCTGTTAAGGTTCTGGGCCCCGGCAGATTTGGAAAGGCAGTCAACATACTAACCGAAATGTTTCGCAGTAAGGAATATTGTAAACTGATCTCTCTTGCTGGGCCAATTATTCCAGGAGGACTAAGGAGGGTATTAGTGGAATTAGTTGACGATGGATTGCTAGATGGGATCGTGACTACTGGAGCCAACGTAACACATGACATGCTCGAAGGATTAGGGCATAGACATATTGTGGGCTCAGAAACAGCTGATGATGAGGTACTCAAAAGAAGAGGTCTGTCAAGAATTTATGATCTACTCGTGAAACAAAAAGCTATAGAAGATTTAGAGAGAACCACCCGAAAGATGCTGGATAGGCTTCCTCAGGAGAAGCGAGAGAATATCTCCAGTCACGAATTGTTGTGGGAATTCGGTAAGCAAATTAGAGACAAGCATTCCTTACTCGCGACTGCCTACAAACGTAGAGTGCCAATCTTCTGTCCAGGAATTTTTGACTCGATGTTAGGATTAGACCTTTGGACATATAGCCAGCTAAATTCTCTCCTAATCAATCCATTCAAGGACTTCTCGAAACTTGTTGAGATGACCTATGAGTCGAAGCGAGTTGGAGTAGTAATTTTGGGAGGAGGCATGCCGAAGCATCACGTACTAATAGCGAACTCTTACAGGGGAGGGGTAGACGCAGCGATTCAAATAACATTAGACCGGGCCGAAGGCGGCGGCGCCAGTGGTGCTCCATTAGAAGAAGCGATAAGTTGGGGAAAAATCAAGACGCGTGACAAACTCGTAACCTTAGTAGGCGACGCAACGATGATCTTTCCACTTTTGAGTCTTGCAGCACTAGAAGGCTCTCATAGGAGATAATTCGATCACTTTACACGCGGAATATGAAGCTCGAGTACACCATGTTTAAGCTGTGAGGATATTTCCCTCTCATCAACTTGTACGGGTATTCGAATCCTTGCATGGTAACATGTAAATTTCCCATGCCTATGCTTCGCACCAAGTGCTTTGAACGTTATTTTCTCAGAGGTCTCAGCGAAAATTTCCAAAACGCCCTCCCGGCATCGAAGTTTCACTCCCTTAGAGGTTACGTAGGGAACTGATTAGGTGCGAAGAAGCGAGAAGGCCAACAAGTCCCACGTCAGGAAGACCAATAATCAGAATGGAATTAGCAGGGATGGTTGCAGTTTCTAAAATTTGGAAGCCGTCGTTCTCTGACAGCCTCATAGACAGGGTAATCTACTCTTACTCTTCGCAAACCAGACTAAGCGACTAATTAAAAGGTTCGTAAGACAAATGAGGTCTACACTATTGTGAGACGTGAAAACCTTGAGCGCACTCGAAGGATTGAGTAAATCGCTTGGCGAAGCTATGAAGAAACTCCTCCGTCTTGCTGTAGTCGATGAGAAAGCCATTAAGGAACTAGTTCGAGATCTACAACGAGCACTCCTTCAATCTGACGTCAACGTCAACCTTGTCTTACAAATATCTCAAGCCGTTGAGAGGCGATCGTTGGAAGAAAAACTACCACCAGGCATATCACGACGGGAACACGTAATCAAGGTGCTCTACGAAGAGTTAACTCGTTTTCTCGGCGAAGAGCCAGCGAAGATTACCGTTGAACCGGGAAAAAGCCAAGTACTGATGCTCGTAGGAATACAGGGGACAGGCAAGACAACGGCATCCGTTAAGCTCGCCAGATTTTACCAAAAGCGTGGAATGCGCCCAGCAATAATTTGTGCAGACACATATCGACCCGGAGCCTTTGATCAATTAACACAACTAGCCTCAAGAGTCAACGTGCCAGTTTACGGCGATCCTAAATCGTCCGACGTATTGTCAATCGTGAAGAAGGGCCTACAACAGTTCACAACTCAGAAGCATGACCTGATAATTGTGGATACAGCGGGTCGCCACAAAGATGAGGGATCGCTTATGACGGAAATGAAAGACTTGGCAAAAATGATTCGACCTGACGAAATAATTCTCGCAATAGACGGTTCCATAGGACAATCAGCAATGTCTCAAGCTACAGCGTTCAATGAAACAACAACAATAGGATCAATCCTTGTGACTAAATTAGATGGCACCGCAAAAGGTGGAGGCGCACTATCGGCAGTGGCAGCAACCCATGCAAGAATAAAATTCATAGGAACCGGTGAAAAAATCGATGACCTGGAACAATTCGTTCCCTCCAATTTTGTTGGACGCATACTCGGAATGGGGGATATCAAAGCACTTGTTGAGAGAGTGAGAGAGGCAGAGATTGAGATCCCTCAGAAGAAAGCACGCGCATTTCTGGAGGGAAAATTCACGCTCAAGGACATGTATGACCAAATGGTCGCCATGCGAAAGATGGGCCCATTAAAGAAACTCATCGGAATGGTCCCAGGCGGGATTAACATTTCTGATGATGCAATGGAGACGGCTGAGAAAAAGCTCGACTCATGGCGAGTGATAATACAATCAATGACCAAGCAAGAAATCGAAGATCCTAAACTCATAGATTCATCTAGAGCTAGAAGAATCGCAAGAGGAAGCGGGACATCCGATAAAGACGTCAAAGCAATGATCAGTCAATACTTTTTGATGAAGAAAATGATGAAATCCATGAAAAGACGCGGCGCTGGCCTGGGTCGAGGCGGAAAACTTCCTTTCCCAATCAAAACTTAACCCATTGGCCGCACCCCAAGAAGGTTAAATAGCCTGCCCTCGTTTTGCTACCAAAATTCAGGTCATCCCAATGAAACGATCAAAAGGTTATCGCTCAAGAACTAGATCCCTTCTGAAAAAGAGGCCACGCGAACGAGGTAAGATCGGATTAAGCAGGATTCTCAGAACATACAAAAGTGGCGAGAAAGTGACAATCTTGCTTGAACCATCCGTTCACAAAGGAATGCCACATAGACGTTACCACGGTAGAGTGGGAATCATACAAGGAAGACGCGGGAGATCATATGTGATAAATGTCGAAATGGGCAAACAAACTAAGCAGATCATTGCAAGACCAGAGCATTTGAATCCTACACGCTGAGTGAAAACTTTGCCGCGAAAAATAGTGGATTCAAAACCAACCACAACCGCCGAAGCAAAAAGAATTCTGGAAAAAGTGAAGGAAGAAGAGCTTGGAGAATTCCAGAGAAGAACCCTAGATTACACATCGAAGTTTTCCAGAATCTCCCCAACTAAGGCTGAAAAGCTGATACGCGAGCTAACAGAAAAATATGAACTCGATAGAAAAGAAGCGATACAAATAGCAAACTCAATGCCACAGTTCATAGAGGAGTTGCGCACTATTCTCACTGTTAAGGGGAGAATTATTAGTGCGTCGCGGCTAGAAGACATTCTAAAGCACGTAAACGGCTACAGGGAATAATAGGATTCCACCTGTCCACTCATAGGAAGACTTTTCTCTCCGGAAAGCAACTTTCTAGTGGACGCTCTAGACCTTGCTAAAATCCATGCGGAAACTGCTAGCCTCACGAGTAGCGCATGGATGTTACTGTTACAACTTGTGAGTTCCAAGGATAATTTTTGGAGATAGCCAGTTGAGTCAGAATAGGGATAGCACAATCCAAAAGGGAAACAACTTCCAGCCGAGTACACGATCCAACCAAGGAATTCCTCCACGCCTCTACGAGGAGTATGCATACGTCCTCGATTATTTACAGCACGGTAGAACATCACCTGATAAACCCAGACATCTTGCTCTCCCAACAGTTCAAGTCATAGGGGAAGGCTACTTCACGCTTCTTGAAGCTGAAGTTCGCGCTGGCTTACAAGCAAATCTACATGAGCGAGTCTACATTGGAAAGGACCGACGCGAGAAAATTAATCGAATAATTGGACGGATTGGGTACGATGATCTGACGGCAAATGCCAAAGCTGAACTACTTCCTGTTCTTGAGAGACTCATAATGAATCAGGAACAACGTTTTGTGAACTTCTTCAATAATTCTCAAGCAATTACCCCTCGAATGCATTCATTGGAATTACTTCCAGGCATAGGGAAGAAATCAATGTGGCAAATAATTAATGCAAGGGACAAGAAACCGTTTACGAACTTCAAGGACGTGGAGACAAGGACCAGCATAGGAGATCCAGTCAAAGTCATCGCGAAAAGAATTCTTGATGAACTTAGCGGCGGAGAAAAATACCGCATCTTCTCCAGATCAATTTGAATTTCTGCGGGCTTTGTAATCTTGGCCCCAAGAGTAATCGTTCACATGGACCTTGATTATTTCTATGCACAATGCGAAGAAAACAATAACCCCGCCATCCGTGGAAAACCTGTTGTCGTCTGTGTCTATTCTGGCCGCGCTCCGGATAGCGGCGTCGTGAGTACAAGTAATTATCAAGCAAGAAAGTATGGCGTCAACGCAGGCATACCTATTACCCGAGCAAAGAAGCTACTCGAATCAATAGACGCAGCCTTTCTGCCGATGAATCGCACTCTCTATGAATCAGTTTCCAATAGGATTATGAACTTTCTAAAGAGCCAAGCAGATGCTTTTGAGAAGGTTGGAATAGATGAAGCATATCTTGATGTGTCAGCGACCAGCAGCGGCAAAGTTGATAATGCAAAGTTGATTGCAACTAGCATAAAGCAGCTGATTTTCCACCAAGAACAACTGACGTGCTCCATAGGAATCGGCCCGAATAAGTTAGTGGCTAAGATTGCTTCAGCTCATGTTAAACCAGACGGCCTCACAATAGTGGAGCCGGAACAAGTTCAGAATTTCTTGCGTGATCAACCAATTAATGTTATCCCAGGTGTTGGAAAGAAAGTTGAGGAGAAACTCAACCAACTTAAAGTTCGGACAATCGATGAATTGGTAAGCCTAGATCCAATCCTCCTCCAAGAGAATTTCGGTAAGAGCTTAGGAGGTTATCTTTTCCAAGCGGCGCGTGGAAAAGACGATGATGAAGTGAGAGACAGAGGGGGACCCACACAATTTAGTCGAATTGGGACATTGAAAGAAAACACAAGAGATTTCCACCTGATTTCACCCCTCTTAACCGATCTAGCTAATAGTGTCTCCGAAAAATTGCGCGAGAACAGTATGACCTGCAAATCAGTCACAATAGTAGCCATCCTCAACAATCTTTCCATTCACACAAGATCCACTACTTTGGAGTCACCAACAGACGCCCCTCAGTCGATAACAGAACTATCCGCACAACTAATGACACAATTTCTGAACTCAACACCTAACGCTATCATACGACGAATAGGCGTTAGAGTATCAGGCCTATCGAAAAAATCAGACAGTCAGACAAATATTGAATCATTCCTTCGAAGCTAGACCGTCGAGGCATATTCTTGGCGTGGATTAGAAGAGAATTAGAAAACCTGCAGATACACCCTCTAAAACGATTTGGTCAACATTTCCTCGTGGATGAGAAAATTCGCAACGCAATGGTATCAGCTGCGCAACCGTCAGTTAGAGATAGAATATTGGAAATCGGGCCTGGGCTCGGCTACGTAACTACCGAATTGTTAAAGCATAATTGCCAAGTCATTGCTGTAGAGAAAGATCGCACGCTTGCACCCTACCTCAGGAAACGCTTTTCGAAGTTCCACAATCTTACAATTATTGAAGGAGACGCTCTCAAGATGGGAAAGATAGATTGCAATAAAATAGTGTCAAGTCCTCCATACAATATATCTTCAAAGCTAATACTCTTCGTCATCCTGAATAAATTTGACCTTGCAGCGTTTCTTCTCCAGACCGAATTTGTACACAGATTGACAGCAAAGTGCGGATCACGTGAATATGGACGACTAACCGTAGTTCTCCAGTCAAAAGCTGAAGCTAACTTCATAATGAAAGCACCGCGAAGCGCTTTCTACCCCATGCCAAGAGTGGACTCGGCTATTGTCACTATCAAACCTAGAAAAGATCCTTTAACGATTGAGAACCAACTAATTTTCGAGGACTTGGTTAGGTTTTTGTTCACTCAACGCCGACGGAAACTACGTGGAGTGCTTACAAGATATCTTCGCAAACGTTTCCCAACGGAGACGGATTCTATACTCTCACAGGTTACCTTCTTAGAGAGACGCATATTCCAAATTAGTCCAACGGAATTAGTTGGCTTGTCAAACCAAGTGGCCTACAAAAGATCTGAACTAGGTAGTTCGATTGCCTCTTAGAATAATACTACTAGAGCCTGAAAAAGCAGGAAACATCGGAGGTGTCGCAAGATCAATGAAAAATTTTGGTCAGCGAAACCTATGGATTGTTAATCCAAAAACCGACATAACAGGCGAAGCAAGGGCATACGCAATGCATGGTGCTGATGTCCTTTCGTCAGCCAAAATTGTTAACGAATTAGATGAGGCCCTAAAGACCATTGACATCGTGGCTGGAACAACCTCAGTAGTAGCTAGGAGCACCTCAAACCTAACTCGCACACCTATTACGCCTAGAGAATTTAGCGAGAGAGTTATACCAGCCAAGGGAAACGTAGCAATTATCTTTGGACGCGAAAGTTCTGGGCTGAATAATGAAGAGATCGAAAGATGCGACTTGATAATTACAATACCTGCAAGTCAAGAGTACAATGTTCTGAACCTCTCTACAGCCGTCTCCATAATTCTCTACGAACTCTTCCAGAAGACGCGACGAGCTTCTGATCAACGTATAACCACCAGGTTTGCTAAACAGCAATTATTAGCACAGTTCGACGAATTAGTATCTTTGTCAGGAATACAAACTCATAAGCGAAAGCTCGCGAGACGGGCTTTTCGCAACTTAATATCTCGTTCCTTCATTTCAATGAGAGAAACGTCACTTTTGATTGGAGTCTTCAGACGGAGCAATCTGAAAATTAGAGTAAACACAAACAGTCGGCTGATCCGAACCATTCCTCTCTCTGGTGCGAAAGAGACCACTCGAAATTAACCGGCATTTGCTCTAGTTTGAATATTTCTTCGTAGAGCGCAACGGTGATTCTATTGCACTTTCAAATTGGCCGTTGCTGTACTTGAGGCGAAAAAGAGATTCCCCAAATATTTTGCGGTGATAAGATAACTACCGACTGTGCTTGGCGCATTGAGGTCTAGATGGCAGGTTCCATCATTTTGGGTTAAACAATTGACGGTTGACCCCCAACTGGCAGTAATGGAAACCTGTTGTTCCGGTATCGTGGCGTTCTGCGCCTGATTACGTCCAAGCAAATTGAGGATTATTGTGAATCGTTGACCCTTATTGACCGGATTGCTTGAGAGCGCCAAGGTTAGCCGTGTTGGAATAATAGGCGAGTTAGTGATCGTTGAAGTAACGGTGGCCGTGATAGTTGAAGCGGCTAAACGTCCAGCGAAATCATCAGCGAAGTAAGGTGAAATCGCTCGACCAACCTCTGGAACTTGGTGATTGACCTGAGTGCTTAGTAATAGTAACGAAAACGCTCCTAACGAGAACAGAAGCGCGACAACGAAGCGTTGTGAGTTTCGCATAACTCTCGCAGACGAAGATTGACGAAATCGAATTTATGGCATCTAAACTTACTATAGTCGATAAGGATTGACAATCTAGGATTCTTTTGAGTCATATTAGCTAATTAAGAACCTGGTTCTAACTCGTCAAATTTCGTGAGCAGAACCTGGCTGAAGAGCCAAGTTTGGCTATAGCATCCTATCAGTTAGTCTATTTTCGAAGGAAAGTAGCCAAAACGTCAAAGGGGTTGTAAACTTAAGTAATTGTCAACACAAGCTAGACTCAGAAGAGATGGGACTTGAAAGGCAGAAACTACCGCCTCATCAAAGGGCAACCTTACACTAGAGGAAAGTATATTCATAGTTCACCGCCATCCAAAATATCAAAATTTGTCAGCGGAGATTCAAAAAGCCACTTCGAATTTAGATTTTCTTTGGTTGCTCAATCTCCGGTTCAAGTAAGACATAACGCGCTTGAAGCTGCTCGAGTTGCAACTAACAAAGTTCTTTTTGACTCGCTGGGAGAAACAGGCTACAAGACACATCTCAGAGTCTACCCACACATTATCCTTCGGGAGAATCGAATGATTGCAACTGCCGGCGCAGACAGACTGCAAGAAGGGATGAGAAGATCGTTTGGAAAACCGAGCGGGAGAGCAGCCCGAATCCGAGCTGGCCAATCTATTCTAGACATCTATGTGAACAGCAACGCGGTAGAGATTGCTAGAAAGGCGCTTCAAGTAGGTTCAACAAAGCTCTCAGTTGCATGCGTAATTGCTGAAGAACAACTTGTAGAAGTAGCTCCTCAAACAGCGTAGCATGCTAACAATTCAAGAGCAGCATTTGATAGACAACGGTTAATTCACACTCCACGTAGTTTCATTGGAACCTTGTATAATCTAGAAGAAGACAGAATATTCAACGAAATAAAACGTCGCGGAGCGAAACGGATTCTTCTGCAGTTCCCAGAGGGACTGAAACCTCTAGGATTCAAGCTAGCCCAGCGAATTGAAAAGGAAACAGGTACAGAGGTCTTCTTATCAGGAGACCCCTGCTATGGCGCTTGCGACTTGGCATTAATGCCAAAGGAGTTCTTAGAAGCTGATCTACTGGTGCATATTGGACACGCCGCAATTCCGGGAGAATTTACGGATGAAAATGTAATGTATGTGGAAGCTAGAGCTGATATATCCATAGAAAGTTCAATGCGTCAAGCTGTCAAAATGCTGCAAACTGAACATGTGATTGGCCTTGCTTCTAATGTCCAGCATATACATCAACTGGAGAAAGCCAAACAAATTCTTGAAGAAAACGGCAAACAAGTACTTGTCGGTAGAGCATCAGGCTGGTTGCAGTATCCAGGTCAAGTATTAGGTTGTGATTACGGCAGCATCCGAGCAATCGCTGAAAAAGTCGACGCGATAGTAGTTCTGAGTGGAGGAGACTTTCACGCATTAGGCATACCGCTGTCCACTGGCAAACGCACAATTGTGGTGGACCCATTTCAAGATCTCGCGAAGGACATGACAGAAAGTTGCGGAAGGTTACTCCGAAAACGGTGGGCTAACATTATTAAGTTCAAAGAAGCGAAACGAATTGGAATTATCCTTGGCCTCAAGAGCAGCCAAATGAATATATCGCTCTCACGACGCGTCAAAGAATTACTTGAGGAGAAAAATTACTCGGTGATCATCCTTTGTGCTACCGAAGTGATCCCGGAAACTTTGGAGTCGTTTACTGACATAGATGCGTACGTCGAGATCTCATGTCCACGAATTAGCACTGACGACCAAGAACGATATCGTAAACCAATACTCAACCCTGAAGAAGTCATGATAGCCCTCGGTAAGAAACGATGGGAAGATTACACCAAAGGGATGAGTTTGGAAGATTGGCACTAGCCACTCAACGTTATCGGGAGTATGTTCAAAGTGAAGTCTTCCGAAATTCTAATCCGCAAACGTGACCTTGAGATAATTCTCCAAAGCATTCCTGCACATCAGAATCCAAAGATCAAACTGGAACAGTATACAATTCCAGCAGATTTAGCGGCCGATATTCTCTTTCATGCATGTCATACCTACGGAGACATACATGGAAAATCAGTAATCGATCTCGGAACAGGAACAGGCAGGCTAGCTCTGGGAGCAATGATGCTCGGAGCACAATCGGTTGTTGGAATAGACATTGACCTCGACTCTCTGCAAACTGCTCGATTCAATAGCAAAAGGTTAGAGTTAGAAGCTGACTGGCTCTTGAGTGATATCGCGAGCCTGCATGGCCTCTTTGACACAGTCTTGATGAACCCACCCTTTGGAACTAAACGCCCACACAGCGACATCAAATTCCTGCGTGCCGCATTGAATATAGGAAGCGTAATCTACAGCATTCATAAATCCACTACAATATCATTCCTTTCGAGATGGCTAGAAGACCAGAATGCAAAATCTGAAACAATCATTGAAACTAGAATGCCAATCGGACATCAATTCAAATTTCACACAAAAAAACAATATTTCGTGAAAGTTCACGTTATCAGAATCCACCGTCACTAACTTGCAGATACTTGCTTAAATACGGCGGCGCAGTGTAATCGCTTACCGCTCATAAAACTAAGCTGAAACGAAATGGAAACGGTGTGAATGATTTGAGCAAAGTACCACGTGAGGTAATGCAACTCGTGCTGCCCGGCGACAGGCTTGGAGTTGTCGAGGAGTTTCTACCCGGCCTGGGCACATATGAGGAAGCGGGTACTATCTATGCTAATTTCACCGGGACGGCTAAAATCGACAATAAGAACAAGAGAGTTACGGTGACCCCAACCACAAGAGTTCCTGAACTCCCAAAGGAGGGAGCAACCGTAATGGCTTCTGTCACTCACACACAAGAGAAGATGGCAACAGTAAGCATATGGAAGATTGATAACAAGCCTCTCCAAAACCCGTTTACAGCAATCCTACACATCTCTTCATCCAGCCCACGTTACGAGAGAAATATGTCCGCTGTATGCAAGACAGGAGACATCATTAGAGCAAGAGTCATTGATATGACAAATAGAATACCACAGTTGACGACAGCGGGACGCGGATTAGGTGTTGTGAAAGCGTTCTGCTCGAAGTGCGGTGGAGTTCTAGACTTTGAAAGCAGAAAATTACAGTGCCTATCATGCGGAAACATCGAGAGAAGAAGACTAGCAGAGGATTATGGAAAGCCTATCTAAGAAGTGATAGTGATGGAAGTTAAAGTCCTCACCAAGACCAAGAACGATCTAAAGATTGAGATCGTTGGCGAAGATCACACGGTTTGTAACCTTCTCCAAAAGGCGTTACTGGACGATAAAAATGTCGAGATTGCTGGATATGATCAGCCGCATCCTCTAATCAGATCCAGCATAGTCTATTTCAGAACCAAACGCGATGTTTCACCAGAAAAGGTCTTGCTCGCGGCACTCTCCAGCATTAGGGAACTCAACAAAGAATTTAGCGAGAAATTCGCGCAAGCCGTCGGCCTATCTTAATGATAGCAGACGACTTACGTAAAATTATGCGCGATAAGAAACGCGCGAGCCTAGGCGATGCATACATCAACCTAGCCTATTCTTTATCCTTGACACGTCTCGGAGGAGAACCAAAAGGAATCAAGGTCAGCGATCGCATACTTGCTGACGCCTTCAAGGAGGCGGGGCTTCGGAAATTTCTCGGAACACGACTGGCACGGAAAGATTTCGCCAATGCCTCCGAAGCAATATTGACAGAAGCATTCCAAACGAAGATCTTGACTATGGAAGAAAGTGTTAACGTCATTTCACAGGATAACGATCCTGTATCAGGTATCGCGAACCTCTTGAAGCTAGCAGTAGAACGCCTGACTCAGCCCTAACTGGAGGGATCTAGCTCGCTCAAGAGAGAAACAAGAATCCTTGGCTTGAGTGCCATTCAGAAGGCACATTTGAATCAAATCGTTGGAGTAATCTTCAGAGGAAGCCTCTGGCTCGACGGATTATTCACCTATACTGCAGCTACAAAAGACAAGAAATATGTCACAGGCCTAGCTTCCGCCATGAGAGGATCAAAGCAATACTCTCAAATTCACGCCGTGATCTTTTCAAGAGAAAATATCTTACCGAATGGAGTACAGGATTTTGATCGCCTAGCAAATGAGATAACCATTCCCATACTTGTCGTCAGACACCTCAGGTTGCGAAATCGAAGATCAACAGTCTGGAGCCCCAACAAGGACCCTGCGACGGTCAATGAGCTATTCTCTATAGGCTGCGCAGAGAAAAGGCCTATTCCTGAAGCAGCGAGAGTAGCTGACCTCATCGCAAACCAGTTATGAGAGCATTCAAAATCTAAGGCTAAAACGTAAGAATTAAACCCCAGACTACCCAGTCAAGTAAGGCTTAAATCAAACCTATCGGGCTTGGGCTAGCCGGTCGTTATCAAAAGTGCAATTTTGTCCAAAATGTGGCTTGGCGCTTTTGCCAACAAAGAAGCTCAAGTCAATCGTGCTGAGCTGTCCAAAATGTGGTTTTGAAACAAAACGATCAGACAGGACTGTGCAGAAGCTAGAACAACAAAGAGAGAACGTAGTGGTCATAGGCAAGGAAGAACAGAAAATTAGAACACTTCCAAAAACGAAAGCTGAATGCCCAAAATGTAGGAACCAGGAAGCTTTTTACTGGCTCGTGCAAACACGAGGAGCAGACGAATCTTCCACACAGTTCTTCAGGTGCACAAGCTGCGGCACTACTTGGAGAGAAAACTCTTAGTGCACCGCTCAATTAAAGTACGTATAGCACAATCACTCTAACGATCGGTTTCCGGTGAGACAGGTGTTTAAAGCCACAATTGGTGATGCTAAACTATGGAGGAACATGCTTGCTGCAATTTCCACTCTTATCGAGGAAGCGGACTTTAACGCTGCCCCAGAGGGAATTAAACTTAGAGCGATGGATCCCTCACATGTAGCAATGGTTGACTTTGAATGGAACAAGTCAGCATTTCAGGAGTATGATTGTCTTCAACCAACGAAGATTCGCTTGAATGTTAGTGATATTGTTAAGAAACTACGCGGAGCAGGCTCGGAACCACTAGAAATGTCATACGATGAAAGTACGCGCAAACTAGGAATGATAATCAAAGGAAAGTGGAAAACCACATTCACTCTTCCAACCCTCGATCCTGGAGACGAAGAAGTCCCCACTCCCAAGATAGCATTCAACACAAAGATCAAGATGATAAGCTCGAGTTTTAAGGACATCATCGATCAAATTCAAACGGTCAGCGACAACGTGAGACTTGAGACAACCCAAGAAAGATTCATTGCAGAAGCAATCACTGAACTAAGCGGCGCAAAGATTGAATTGGAAAAAGGAACGGATGTGCTTCTTGAGTTAGAGATCAAAGAACCAAGTAAGGCTACTTACAACCTGAATTACCTGGCTGAGATCTCAAAGGCAGGTTCGATGGCCTCTGAACTCGTGACTCTCGAATTCTCGAGTAATATGCCAGTCAAGTTAGAATATGAAATGCCGCAGCAAGGTAAGCTGCTTTACTACTTAGCTCCAAGAATAGAAGCTGAGTAGGTGCTACGACAACGTGGCAAGTGATTCGCCGGCTTGCAGACTCTTCTGACAAAACTCGATTATGCCAAGTACCCGTTCACTTCTGAGGCTTCTGAATACATTCGATCGCGTAACATTGACCCTGCCGAACTCACTTCACCTGAACTGTTACCGATCCTTGAACGTGCAAAGCATCGCATAGAGGACGCCATATTCTATGGAAAAATCTCTGAAAATCTAGACCAAGAAGATATAGAAATACTCGCGTACCCGACGGCATTAATGATTATTAGTTCTATAGGAGATGACAGGACACGAAGACGTTACTCACTGGCTGAAGCGAAACGAGCGTACCAGCTTGTTCGGTACGAACCTCCGGAAAAATTGCTTCAAATCGCGGTTGGGACATTCGAATGGAACGCACAACTGGTAAAAAAAGACCTACATGACACTCATTTTGAGTTCTCTCTCCATTTCACAGATTACATCCGCAACTCAAATAGAATGCGTGAGATCAAATGGAAATTAGTCAACAGACCACTCGTGCAAGGTTATGTACTTATTCCTCGCGATGATTTCGCAAGACTGCTTGAAGAAGAAGTACAAGCTAGAGTTCTGCAAAAAACCTCGGACGTGAATATTACTCTCCCTCGTGACATTGAAAATCAAATTGCCTCACTGCGTGCAAGGCTTGTTGCGAGATCTCAATCATTAGCTACAGAAGACATGCCTCGAGCTGTTGTCACTGAAGCAATTCCGCCCTGCATAAAGAACCTCCTCAGCTTACTCCAAACATCTAAACATATTTCCCACATGGGTAGATTTGCCATGGCAGCATTCTTACTCGATATCGGTATCAGCGAAGACGACCTACTTGGAATGTTCAAATCATTTACTGACTTCGACGAACGCCTTGCCCGATACCAAGTGGAACATATCGCGGGCAAACGCGGTTCAAGGCGAAAATATACTCCACCCAACTGCGCAACTATGCAAACCCATGGACTGTGTGTAAATCCAGACAGCCTTTGTGCAACCATCAGACACCCCCTATCATATTACCGTAGAAAAGCGCGGAATTTGTATAGTAAGAAGGCTAACACAAAGTAAGCCGGCATCCTGAGTGCTAAGGTCAGACAAATTCCTACTAATGTTTCTCATATTTCTAATGGTCTTTCAATGCACACCAGTATACGCGGCCCACAATTCAGGAAGTGTAGAACGAGTCTTGCTGATAAACAGTCATGATTTTACACTCGATGAAATTACTCTACTGCGTCTTTTTGGAGACTTATCGACGGTAGTAGGCCCAATAGCAGTTCTTCAGCCAACGACCACAACTTTGGTGAATGAAGTGCAGACGCTACCTTTCATTTCGAGAACCAT
>CAYWMG010000069.1:0-11693 GCA_964459245.1 uncultured Candidatus Bathyarchaeia archaeon | reverse complement strand
TGGGTTGATTGATAGGACTGATAGTGCTGTTCCTCCGCAGGGTGTCGTCTGTTGGTATACGCCGGTGACGGCTACGTAACCAGGGAGATAGTTGCTGCCAGCAATCCATAGAATCGCCTTGAGGGTTCTCTGATCCGGGTTAGTGTAGAGGTTTATGCACCCTGAACCTGGGTTCGTGATTGGGAGCCAACCATAAACGGTTACAGTGTTCCAACAGTTCTGGCCAATACAGGGAGGCGGGTAGGGGCCGCCATAGGTTCCGCTTTGAATGTAGGGCGGAATCGCCCAGAGCGGCGTTCCAGTGCATACGGTTCTCTGAAATGGGTAAGGCGGGAACTGTTGCCCCAACGGCCAGTCAGGATAAACGTACCCGTACACTTGATACGCTCCTGAAGGATACTGCTGATGACGCGGAAGATTCCAAACCGCATAATTCACCCCTTGACCATCATAAAGAAACGTGCAAACCCCATCCGTCGTCAAGTATCCAGTAACAGTCACCGGCTGACCCTCATTACAGTAGTAGGGATTGAACGGGTAACCACACGCAGGATTTGAACCAAAATTATTCTGCCACGCTACCGTACTAGTTACCGTCACGGTAGGAAGAGCCTGCGACGCAACAGGCTCAACAACCGGAAGAAACACCGAAACCACTAGCAGGAGAGACACAAGTAACGAAAATCTCCCACCCATACCCAGACCTCCACACAACCTCACCCTCCATCTGAAGCGCCATATCTTAAGGCGAATGGACGAATCGTCCATTCGGCGACGTCATATGCACAACCCCTTGAGTAACGAGCTCAGTCACTGGCTCGGAAACTGCTGAGCCACGCTTGAATGGTAGGACGGTAACCCAACCCACCGACTAACTCGATTCACTACAAACCACGACGGTTGTGTAATGCTGGGTTTATCTAGTCTGTTCCATCTTCTCCTATATGTCATGATCAATATGATCTCAAAAATTCTGGTTGCTCTTGATGGATCAACTCACTCGAAAAAGGCTCTTGATTATGCGATATTCCTGACCAAGGCGTGTAAAGCATCATTAGGAATTATTCACGTGATTCATCTTCCAACGATTTCCAGTGCCGACCCTCAGACGGTAGACAAAGTGACTCACTTGCTTGAGAGTGCAGGAAACAAGATTCTAACCAAAGCTGAGGAGGAAGCAGAAGCATCTGGATTGAAAGTAGACAGGATTCGGGAGGTGGGATATCCCGTAAATCATATTGTGAAGGCCTCGAACAAAGGTAGATATGACCTAATCGTTATGGGAAGCCGTGGAATGAGCGGCATCAAGGAATTCCTGCTTGGAAGCATAAGTCATGGTGTAAGCCAACACGCAAAATGCCCTGTTCTCATAGTTCACTAAACAATTCAGGCCAAGACCCACTTGACTCAAGTTACACCTCTCAAAGGCAAGAAACCCGGTGATACTGAGGCTAAAAAAGGCATAATCATCACAATCAGCGGCCCCCACGGAACTGGAAAATCAACATACGCAAGAGCTCTAGCCAAGGCCCTAGAATTGAGGTACGTCTGCGCTGGAGAACTGTTCAGGGAACTAGCTCATGAGAAGACAATGACTCTTGAAGTTTTTAGCAAATATGCAGCGAATAACCCAGAAGTCGATAAACTAATCGACGAAAGAACTCGCGAAGAAGCCAGAGGGGGCGGCGTCGTAATTGACGCGCAGCTCGGAGCATGGGTACTAAAGAATGATGCAGATCTAAAACTACTTCTGGTTGCCTCTGACGAAATTCGATTCAATAGAATAGCCGGGAGAGAACGTGTCTCTTTTGAAACGGCGAAGAGAGAGACCCTCGCGCGCGAACAGATCCAAAGAGATCGGTACAAGAAATATTACGGAATTGACGTGACTGATCATACAATTTATGATCTGAAGATAGATACTGGTCTGCAATCAATCGAAAAAACAAAGGCAATGATAATCGAAGCCGTTCGCAGATCACTCGCAAAAAAAGAATCTTGAAATCATTGTCCGCAAAATCGCTCATGCCTATCGTCCGATTGCGATTCTTCGTGTTTGGTCCGAGCAGCCTTAAGACACAGGCGGAGAGCGGTTTCTGCGAATTCAGCCACACTTATTTAGAGCACATTATCCTACTAAAAGTCTCGCAGTGAACTGGAATGGCAAGCATCGAAGTTGGAAGGATCTGTGTTAAGCTACTTGGCCGAGAAGTAGGCAAGAA
Source organism: uncultured Candidatus Bathyarchaeia archaeon (assembly GCA_964459245.1). Classification (GTDB taxonomy): domain Archaea; phylum Thermoproteota; class Bathyarchaeia; order 40CM-2-53-6; family 40CM-2-53-6; genus FEN-987. Next base: position 9,471 of record CAYWMG010000069.1, on the reverse strand, counting down.
GTGCGTGATAGTTGATGTTATCGACAAGAACTTTGCACTTGTTACTGGTCCAAAGAGTGTTACCGGCGTGAGAAGGCGACGTACTAACGTTGACCATTTAGAACCCACGCCTGAGTCCGTTGAAGTTAAGAAGGGAGCTGGTGACGAAGAAGTGGCGAAGGCTCTAACCCAAGCCAAGAAGACCAAGTTCATGAAAGAAGAACTTGTTCTAACTAAACCCACTAGCTGATCGATCAATCAGTTGTTCTTGGCTCAAAGAAGAACTCCAACGAGGGGTGAATGATGCAGTCAACACCATTAGCAATCCACCATGAGTTCGTAACGAAGGTGGATGAGGCGACAGATAGTAAGTATGGATGCAAGCCCGAGGAAAGGTCAATGTCCATGCATATCAAATACGGAATTCTTAACATCGACAAACCAGCTGGCCCGTCAAGTCATGAAATAGTTGCATGGATCAAACGCATGATGAAACTTTCGCATGCCGGACACGGCGGAACCCTAGAGACATTATAGTCGGGGGAATCCCAAAGTAACCGGCATATTGCCAGTAGCCTTAGAGGATGCTACTAAGGTCGTCCAGGTGTTCCTGTATTCTGGCAAGCAATATGTCTGCGTCATGCAAATGCACGCTGATATTCCAAATAGTGTTCTCGTTAAAGTCATGAATCAATTTACTGGCGAGATTTACCAAAAGCCACCATTGAGAGCCTCTGTGAAGAGAGCACCTCGAAAACGATCCATTTACGGATTAGATATTCACGAGATAGATGGGCGTCTGGTACTCTTCACTTGTACTTGTCAAGCGGGCACCTACATTCGAAAGCTATGCTCTGACATAGGTGACGTAATCGGTTGCGGCGCCCATATGCGCGAACTTAGGAGAACCCGTGCTGGTCCATTCACGGAAGAAGTTGAACTCACCACGTTGCATGAACTTAGTGCAGCACAAGAAGAGTTTGAAAAAAAGAATGAGATGCCCCTCCGGAAAATTATCAAACCCATGGAGGTAGCATTGCAATTAATCCCCCAAGTTTTCGTTCGTGATTCTGCGGTGGATTCAATATGCCACGGAGCATCCTTGGCGATACCCGGTATCGCAAAGGTTGACGCCTCTGTTGAAAAGAATAAACCCGTAGCCCTGTTCACGCTGAAAGGAGAGGCCGTCGCAATCGGGCGATCACTATTATCCTTCTCTGACATCGTCGAGCAAGATAAAGGCCTAGCTGTCAAATTGGAACGGGTATTGATGGCGAGAAAGACTTACCCCTCCTTATGGAAGTAAAGTCTAATACTTATAATCGGGCTCAGACAGCTGAAAGAGTGAGCCGGGGTTCCCTAGCCTGGTAAGGGGCAGATCCTATCGGAAGCCCACGCCTGGAATTCTTAAACTGCAAGCCTGTGGCCTTTCAAGGCCTCGAGGGTTCAAATCCCTCTCCCGGCGCCACATACACACAAATATCATCATCAGGTAAGGTTTAATACGCCTCGTTTAGGTTTCGAACGCATCTTGGAGTAACTATCATGTCGCGAGAATTCAGACACGTTCTTCGTGTATCCGGTACTAATCTTGACGGAACGAAGAATGTAATTTATGGTTTGACCAAGATCATCGGAGTCGGCCCTAGCTACGCAGCAGCCATAGTGAGAGCCTCAGAGTTGAAACCCACTTTAAGAATTGGTCAATTGTCAGAGGCAGAGATAAAGAAGTTAGAAGATATTATGCATGATCCATCAAAATATGGATTACCACCCCGTCTCTACAACAGGAGAAAATCACTTGATACTGGACAAGACGTGCATTTGATTGGACCAGACGCCACGCTGGGTGTAAAAAGTGACATCGACTTCATGACTGACATCCGCACGTGGAAAGGTATTCGCCACTCACTCGGCCTAAAAGTACGCGGGCAAAGAACCAGAACTACAGGCCGGAAAGGAAGAGCCGTTGGAGTAGCCAAGAAAGTCATCATGGAAGCCGCAAGAGCAGCAGCTGCAGCAGGAGAGAAGGAGGAGAAGAAGTAATGGGGGACCCAAGGCGCCAAAGAAGGAGCTACGAAACACCAAGACATCCATGGCAACGCGACCAACTAGACGTAGAATTACAGTTAGTCGGCGAATATGGTCTTCGCAATAAACGCGAACTGTGGCGATACAAGACAATGCTTTCAGAGGTCCGAGGAATCGCCAGATCATTATTAGGAACTAGTGAAGCGGAACGAAGCCGCATTGAACGCGAATACCTTACAAAATTAAGTAGAATCGGTATCCTTTCAGAATCGGCATCTATCGACGAAGTCTTGGACCTTGATATTCGAGATCTAATGGAGCGAAGACTTCAAACAGTAGTCTTCAGACGAGGCTTGGCAAAGACGCTCCATCAGGCTCGACAAATGGTATCCCACGGACATATCGCGGTTGCTGACAGAATCATCTCAGTCCCAGGCTACATTGTATACCGCAATGAGGAAGACAAAATCAAGTACTTCAGCCACAGCCCTCTAGCCAATAATGACCACCCAATACGAAAGATCATAACCGCAACATCGGCCGGCCAAGAAGTCGCTACCACATAACCAGTAAAGGGCACACTTACCTCGCCCTTTTTCTAACTACGAGAAAGAAGATAATCACAAGTATAGCAAGTACGATGGATAACCCTACCATGGGTACCGCGTAAGGTCCAGATCCCAATATAATCGGAAATGGACCAACGATTAATACGACACCACCATTCACACTCCCAGTATTCCAAGCAGTGCCTACCGTAATGAGAATTACTCCAATAAAGATCAACACCATCGCAATAAAGAATAACAAACTCGTAGCAGGCAGACCTAAACTAGACGCGACCAAATTTTCTGATTTAGGCACACAATCAAGACATCGCCATTGCCAAGTATTGAAGCATTTTCCGCAAACAGCGTGGCCACAATTACGGCAAACGTATGACGCATCCTCGGTTCCACACACTGCACATAGTGTTGTCAACTATCTCGCCAGGTAAGAGAAAATCGTTAGAACGGATATGATTAGCATTAATATGATCGCGAGAACAATGAGCAATTTCACTGACTGCCGGTCTGTCCCGAATACTATTGGTATTGGTCCAATCAAAAGGATGCCCCCGCCCCTGATTCCACGACTTCGGATAGTAAGTGAAATCATTGCTAGCACAGCAAGGATGATGCCGATCACTGTTAAGCCCAACCCTAAAATGAGAGTTAGATCGGTCATACTGACATTCAATGGGGCCACTCATTCAGTTAAGATTAACCCTTCGCGAATTCTTGGGCAAGACGAAATCTACTCGTAATAGTTTATAAGCTTCGCAGAGGCTACTCGAAAAACCTCCATATCAAGAAGTGAAAATATAGTGCGACGCGGACCAAACTACGCAAGCTGCCACCAACTCAGCAGCGTACAGCTTTTCCCAAAGAGAGGTCCGTAGGAATGGACATTAAAATTATTGAAGAGAAAGATAACAGCTTAAGGTTCCTGTTGAAGGACGTTGATCACGCTTACGCTAACGCTCTCCGCAGAGCAATGATCGCAGAGGTTCCCGCAATGGCTATCGAGGACGTCATTATGCTCGAAAATAACTCCGTCCTCTATGACGAAGTAATTGCTCACCGCCTTGGTCTAATCCCGCTAAAGACAGACCTTGAAGCTTACGTCTTACCTGAGGACTGCGATTGCAAGAGCGAGCTAGGATGTAGTAAGTGCAGAGCGTCTTTCACCCTTGACTCTCGAGCGGGCGATGAGTCGCTAATGGTCTATTCGTCAGATCTCAAACCTGAAGGAGATGTAATGCCTGTTAGCGGTACAATCCCCATAGTCAAGTTAGGGCCAAGCCAAAAGCTCCGACTGGAAGTTTACGCCAGACTTGGACGGGGCGTGGAACACGCAAAATGGCAACCAGTCTCCGCCTGTGCCTACAAGTATCTGCCAAAGGTCACTCTAAACGCTGACAACCTTGCCAACCCTGCGGAGGTCATAAGTATCTGTCCTACGGATGTTTTTGCACCTGATGCCTCAGAGAGAATCGTCGTGCGCGATGAGACTGCGTGCACACTTTGCATGGATTGCGTGAGCAAGGCAGTGCCTTCAGATCCGAAGAGGGCATTTCCAATCAAAGTCGAAGGTGATGAATCTTCATTCATCTTCTACGTGGAATCGACGGGAGCAGTACCAGTGAAGAGAATCGTACAAGAAGCCTCAAACATTATCGATAGAAAGACATCCACCTTAGAAGATATAATCAAGAAAGGTCTAGAACAATAGGTGGCAGATTATTGCGAAGAAAACTCACAAATACAGAACTAATCGAAGCAATACGATTTTTGAAAACTAAAGCCCGAGCTAACAAAGCCAACATCTGGTCCGTGGCAGCAGACCAGCTGTCCCGCCCACGCAGTGCCAGAGCTGTACTCAACCTAAACCACGTCGCTCGCGCAACAAGTTCTAACTCCCTTGTATTTATTCCAGGAAAATTGTTGGGATCGGGCCTGATCAAACATCGAGTAGTAATTGGAGCCTTCCAGTACTCTCACGTCGCCCGTACAAAGGTAGAACAAGCAGGAGGCAAATGCATGTCATTGAAAGATTTCGTTACAACGTATCCAGACGGTTCAAAAGTCACTATAATGCGGTGAACTAAATGTCACGTGAATTAATCGTGGACGCAAAAAACCAGATTTTGGGAAGACTCGCAAGCTATGCTGCTAAGCAAGCAATAGATGGTAATATGGTCATCGTGCTCAACGCGGACAAAGCGGTTATTTCAGGCAAAAGAACCAACATAGTTGATGAAGCCAAACGCAGACTGGAAACTCGAACCCTCGCTCACCAAGAGAACGCCCCCGTACATCAAAGACGACCAGATCTATATTTCCGGAGAGTCGTAAGAGGCATGCTCCCCTGGAGCAAACCAAAGGGAAGAGCAGCCTATCATAGAGTCCACGTATACGTGGGAGTGCCAGAGAAATTCAGCGGCAAGAAAGCAACTATAGTCCCTGGAGCTGACGCGTCAAAACTAACGTCCCCATACGTGACTCTGGAGGATCTCGCGACCGAGATCGGTGGGTGAAAAAATTGAGTGCCCAAGAAACCGTTAAAGCCGAAAAACCGGAGAAACCGGAGAAAGCGGAAAAGAAACGAGTATTGCTAGTTAGTGGTAAGAGAAAGAGCGCGATCGCTAGAGCCATAGTAAAGAATGGTTCGGGTAAGGCGTTCATTAATGGGATTCCGCTCCATACTTTCACTCCAGAGATCGCCCGCGTGAAAATATCCGAGCCAATGGTCCTCTCGGGAGAGAGATGGAAGGCGCTTGATTTTAATGTCAAAGTAAGCGGTGGAGGATATATGGGTCAAGCGGAAGCTGCAAGAATGGCAATCGCCAAAGGATTGGTCCAATGGTCACGAAGTTCAGAACTCAGAAAGGTCATGATTAATTATGACAGAACAATGCTGGCAGGAGATCCTAGAAGAAAAGAAACGAAAAAATTCGGTGGACCGGGAGCGCGGCGGAGAGAGCAGAAGTCCTATCGGTGAGATTGTTTGATAATCCCAATACGTTGCTTTACCTGCGGAAAACTCGTAGCCGATCGATGGGAGGAGTTTGCACGCCGAGTAAAATCAGGAGAACGCCCAAAGAAGGTGCTGGATGACATTGGAATGACGCGCTATTGTTGCAGAAGAATGTTCATATCACAGGTCGATGTGGTCGACGATCTCTTAAGATATGCCCAAGTTACTGCAAAGAGACGCGCACAATTCGAGTAACCATTCAAACAAGTGACTAGGATGTCAGAAATCGAAGAAAAAGATGAGATGCCCAAGTCAGAAGACTTGCTGCTCCCACTCGAAGAACTCTTAGCAGCAGGTCTACACATAGGGACTAGAATTAAGACCGGTGACATGGAACCGTACATTTACAGAGTTAGGCCTGACGGATTATTCATTCTCAACATTGGCAAGACTGACCAAAAGATTCGAGTTGCAGCACGTTTCATCGCACGATTCGAGCCGGAACGAACCCTAATAGTCTCCTCAAGGCTTTACGGTAAGACGCCTGTAGAAAAATTCTGTGAAACCACAAAAACGATGCCAAACGTCGGCCGATTTATGCCCGGACTAATCTCCAACCCACTCCAACCATACCATGCAGACCCACAGGTTGTAGTGGTCACCGATCCAAGAGCAGATTGGCAATCAATCAAGGAATCCTCAAACGCAGGCGTTCCAGTAATAGCCCTCTGTGATACGGACAACGTATTCAGCGGTGTTGACTTTGCAATTCCAGTCAACAATAAAGGTAGACGTGCCCTCGCCATGGTCTATTGGTTACTAGCCAGACAAGTCCTGAGGGAGAGAGGCGAATTACCACAAGATGGCACCATCACCTTGACCGTTGATGATTTCGAAACCAAACTGGCCGCTCTCGCCCCCAGAGCGGGCGGTGAGCTTTGAGAATTCGGAAACCGCACGTAGCAGGCCAATTTTACGAAGGAACAGAGAAAGAACTAAGACATCAAATAAGCTCCTGCTTCTCTCACCCCCTAGCAGGCGTGACTGCCAAAGAGTCAAGAAAAATTGTTGGAGTAATATCCCCACACGCAGGCTACTCCTACTCTGGCCACGTAGCCGCCCGCGGATATGACCGGATATCAAGAGACGGAATCCCTGAAACGTTCATAATTCTAGGCCCAAATCACTCCGGCCGCGGTGGCGGCGTATCAATACAAACCGAAGGTGCTTGGCAAACTCCACTCGGTCTAGCTCAAATAGATAGCCCACTTGCAAAACAAATTCAAAAGGCCAGCGAAATCATCGACATCGATGAAAACGCCCATTCTACGGAACACTCTATCGAGGTTCAACTCCCATTCATACAATTTATCTCAGAAAGTAGTGTTCGCTTTATTCCGATCTGTTCCTGGATGCAAGACTTAGAAACCAGCCGAGAAATTGCAAAATCCATTGTTGACCAAACACGGAATAAAAATTTTGTAATCATCGCATCAAGCGACTTTACCCACCATGAACGTAGCTTCACTGACAAGGACGAAGATCAGATGCTCAAAAAAATAGAGGAGGACGATAAGCGTGCCATAGACGCAATTAGCAGACTCGATGACGTAACTTTGAACGCACTCGGCGAAACACAGAGAGTAACAATGTGTGGCTATGGACCGATTACTACCCTCATCGCCGTCGCCAAACTCCTAGGATCCATAAAAACCGAATTTCTAGAACACAAGACTAGTTACGAGATAACTCGAGACCCAACCTACGTTGTAGGTTATTCATCAATCCTTTTTCTCCGCGATTAGATGATCCCTAATTGAGAGCGGTATCAGCCTCACCCGCCAAAGTAATTCTATTCGGAGAACACTTCGTAGTGAACGGTAACTCTGCGATCTCAATGGCCATTGACCTCCCCACAATCGTAACTGCTGAATCTACAACAAGAAATGGTGTAACCATCACTTCCAAGAACATGAAACTCGAAGCCCACTTCTCACCCAACGGCACCCTTGAACAAAGCACAGGTACGAGTGCTGAGCAGAACCTGCGTCCAATATACGCCACTGTAAGCTCACTCATTGACAAAACTACGGGCATTAAGATATCCATAGAATCCCATGTGCCCATTGGAATGGGCCTTGGCTCATCCGCAGCCACCGCAGTCGCCACATTATCCTCCGTCACCACTCTACTGCAGAGAGTCATGCAAAAGGAAGAGATATTTCAAGCCGCATATTCACTCGAGAAGCTGATTCATGGCCGACCTTCAGGCGTCGACCAAGCCACCGTCACCTACGGCGGAATGATCGTTTACAGAAATGGAAGAGTCGAATCAAAACTCGCAGACTTGTCAAAGCCCCCTTTGATAATTATTGGAAACACTGGAAAAAGAAGATCAACTGGAAAATATGTGGGAAGAGTAACACAACTCCGAACGGAACAACCACAACAATATTCCCACATCGCTCACCAAGCCCAACGAATCGCAGACCAAGCCATAATTGCTCTGATGCAGGGAAGAGATACGGAGTTAGGTGCCTTGATGAATGAAAATCAACGTTTGCTAGAGACGATTGGAGTCTCTTCCCCCAGTCTGGACAACTTAATAGCCGCCGCGTTGAGTGCCGGAGCACTAGGCGCAAAACTCACTGGAGGCGGAGGAGGAGGCTGCATGATCGCATTGGCCAACGAGGCCACAGCGAGCACAGTGAAAAGAGGCATCGAAGAGGCTGGAGGAGAAATAATCTCAGGATCATTCGTACCCTACGGAGTGAAGGTTACTGATTGGAGCAATTAGGAATGGTTAGAAATCAAACCGCAAAAAGAAAATTAAGCCACATTCAAACCACACTCCATGAACCAGTACAATCTCATGTCAGCACCGGATTTGACGATGTTCGGCTAATCCACAAAGCGTTACCTGAAATAGATCGTGATGAGATCGATCTTTCTACAGACCTCTTCGGACACCAAATGAACGCGCCATTGATCATAGAATCAATGACGGGCGGAACCCCCATAGCAGCAAAAATTAATCGTACACTAGCCAGAGTCGCCCAAAAACTTGGAATTGGAATGGGAGTAGGAAGTCAACGTGCAGCTATAGAAGACCATCGCCTCGCCTACACATACCAAGCAGCACGTGAGGCAGCCCCATCCATCCCACTCTTCGCCAATCTAGGATGCCCACAACTATCCCGCGAAGATTATCTGAAGAGAGCAGAAGATGCGATCAGCATGATTGATGCAACAGGCTTGTTCATTCACCTGAACGCTCTCCAGGAATCAGTCCAGTTCGAAGGCGAAACGAACTTTAGTAAAATGATAGATCGAATATCCACTCTAACCCGCAAGATTTCGGTACCTGTTTTGGTTAAAGAGACTGGCGCAGGCATATCCATGGAGACTGCTCGCGCGTTAGGGAACGCTGGAGTGAAGGGTGTTAACGTCTCAGGCTTGGGAGGAACCAGCTGGGCAGGAGTAGAGTATTACCGAGCCAAAGATAGCGGCCATTCGTTACAAATGGAGCTTGGAACTACATACTGGGACTGGGGCATTCCAACAGTTCCAAGTATCATCGAAGTTGCAAGATCTACACCCCTCAAAGTCTTCGCCTCCGGAGGCGTCAGAAACGGCCTTCACGTTGCGAAAGCTATAGCACTGGGAGCACATTATGGCGGCCTTGCACTCCCAATGCTAAAATCCGCCGCTTCCGGAGAAAAGGCTGCAGCCGCCAAAATCTCAATAGTAATTGAAGAATTGCGCAACGCATTATTCCTCACCGGATCTAAAAGCCTGAGCGAGTTACAACATGCCCCCCTCGTAATCACTGGCAATACTTATCTCTGGTTAACCCAGCGCGGGTTTGACCCGAAACAATACGCTTTAAGACAACCATCTTAACAGGCTGAATGGAATAGAGAGAGCAAATGTGTCGTCCAT
>CAYWMG010000068.1:0-9855 GCA_964459245.1 uncultured Candidatus Bathyarchaeia archaeon | reverse complement strand
TTCGACACTTTTGCTCTGCGTACGATTGAGTTATCGCCTATTGACACATATGGTCCGAGGCAGGCGTCAGGCCCAATGCTACAATCTTTCCCGATTATCAATGGACCTTGTAGGATGGAGCCTGAGCGAATTACCGCACCCTCTTCAACGCATATCAGTCCCGAAACCTTTACTCCCTCTTCCAAGGTTCCTCGCTGATACGGTGTCAATTCTGAAAGGACTAATCGGTTTGCTTCAAGAACATCCTCCGGTCGACCGGTATCTTTCCACCAACCTTTCACCAAGCGATGATGGATTTGAAAACCATCATCGAGCAAAGTCTGAATCGCGTCCGTTATCTCGAGCTCGTTCCTCCAAGAAGGCTTCAGTCGTTTGATCGCGTCAAAAACCGGTCGTCTGAAGAAATAAATTCCAACCAGAGCTAGGTCGCTCGACGGATTTTTCGGTTTTTCGGTGAGACGCACCAGTTTGCCATCTTTCAAATCCGCAATTCCGAAGGCTTGCGGATTTCGCACGTGACATAGAGCAATCTCGGCTGTAGCGTTAGACTTCTCAAAGTCATGAACCATCTCATGTATTCCGCCTTTCAGAATATTGTCGGCTAAAATGACTACAAAGGGTTCGTCGCCAACGAAGTCTTCGACCAGTTTCACGGCATGCGCAATGCCTCTGGGTTCACCTTGCTCAATATATGTAAAGCGCACTCCAAATTTCGAACCGTCGTCATAAAAATATCTAACCTTCTCCGGGGCCAGGGACCCCAGAATTATGCTAATGTCAGTTATGCCAGCTTCCTTTAACGCTTCGATCGCATAAAGGGACATCGGCTTGTTCGCGATGGGTATCAACTGCTTTGGACCGGTGTGAGTTAGTGGTCGTAGTCGAGTTCCCGCTCCACCGTGCAAGACGACGCCTTTCATGTCCGTTTCCTCAGCATCTCTTCTAGGCCACGATCTACTCCAAATAGTTCTACGTTTAACTCCTTCTTAGCTCGTTCAACGACTAGGGATGAGTCTCGAGGTCGTTTGGCAATCCAGTTCAGTTTCTTCATCTTGACTGGAACTAGGAGTCCTGCATTGAGATTAAACTTCTCAGCCGTCTTACGGGCGAAATCGAATCTGCTAATTCTCTCACTCCCAGCCAGGTGCAGTACCCCTTTCACGTCTCGTTCTAATGCTTCGCGAATTGCTACGGCTAGGTTGCCTGCGAAGGTGGGAGAGTTAAATTGATCGTCCGCGACGTGGGCCTCCTTACGGTCGCTCAATCTTTCAAGTAGCCACGTAACAAAATTCGGTTTATTCGGATTCCAACCATATAACACGCTTGATCTTATTATGAGCGAGTTCGGCAAAGTCGCCGCAATTCGCTCGGCCTCAAGTTTTGTCATGCCATAGAAGTTTAGAGGATTAGGCGGATCAGGCTCTACGTATCCTCCTTTGACGCCATCGAAGACGTAATCGGTCGAGAGGAGCACTAACTTCGCTTTGGCCTTGTCGCAAGCTTCTACAACGTTACGAGTGCTATCCACATTGGCTCGGATGGCCAATCCTCTGTCGATCTCGCAACGGTCTACGCCTGTTTGAGCCGCAGCATGAATTACCACGGACGGTGCAGCATCCACGATTGAGTGTATTGCGACTTTTTGGGAGAGGTCCAAAGCGATGCTCTCGCCGGTCTTGCTGCCTATTCCCTGATCCATACCGACAACGGTATACCGTTCCCGAATAACCGGGAGAAGACTACGGCCTAGCAGCCCGTCGCACCCTGTCACTATGATAACTTTACTCGTCGTCATTGCACCGACCTTGCCAGCGTCGCTGACACATAGCTTATTGCAAAATCATTGCATAGCACCAAGCCATAATAAAGTAGCATTCATACTCAATGCTAAGGGGCCAATGCCATGATTGAGGGCGTTATAATTAGAGAGCTCAAGCCGATTCCTGATGAACGAGGGTGGCTTATGGAGTTGATGAGGTCAGATTGGGAGATCTTTGAACGATTCGGTCAAGTATATCTTACCACGCTATACCCACGAGTAGTCAAGGCATGGCACTATCATAAGACGCAGACAGATAACATGATCTGCATCAAAGGAATGACGAAGCTAGTCTTGTTTGATTCGCGAAAGTCGTCGCCCACATTTGAGCAACTGAGTGAAATATTCTTTGGCGACGAGAATCCATTACTCGTGAAGATACCACCACTCGTTTGTCATGGGCTGAAATCGATCGGAGAAGTCACATCATATGTGATAAACGTGCCAACCGCACTTTACAACTATAATAAGCCTGATGAGTATCGACTCCCGCCAGATACGAGGAGCATCACTTACGATTGGGGCCTTGAACCTGGGCTGAAGCATGGATAAGCGACAGTTCTCATATGCGGTTAGTTAGTTGTTTACTTGGATCCAGAAGTGTTCTCTAAGGTGGCTAGTGCTGAGTGTATGCATTTAACGCGCAATTGTCCAATGTAGTTTGGAAATCATGAGAGTGACCCTGGTAAACAGTTTCTTCCCGCCATGGCGCGGCGGAGCCGAGACTTACGCGTATAATCTTGCCAGAGCACTCGCTGATCGAGGACACGAAGTTACTGTTCAGTGTGGTAGTGATCCGCTGCCAGCAGGCAGATGCAATAGATTCGGTATTCAGATTGTCAGGCACAGGATCCTTACAAGGGTTTACGGGACCCCAGTGATGCCCAGCCTAGTGAGAGAGTTAGGACGCGTAAAGTCGGACATTTTGCATGGCAATTTCCCCAGCCCATATATTGCGTTCACAGTTGCAGTGACTTCAAGAACCCGGAAGATTCCTGCAGTTCTCACTTGGCATAATGATCTTCCACCCGTTACTTCCGGCGCAAGGGTATTGATAGAAACACACGATCGAACCGTATTGCCGCGGTACATCAAATCCTATCGCCGCGTCATTTCCACATCCGCTTACTATGCTGAACGTTCAAGGATCTTGAGCTCTCTGGGCAAACTAGTGCGGATCGTCCCTAACGGCGTTGACTGCGATCGTTTCACTCCATCACAGGACGGTAGCAAAGTTAGAGAAAAACTTCGTTTGGGTAACAGATTCACAATCATCTTTGTTGCAGCATTAACGAAGTGGCATAGGTACAAGGGCCTAGACGTGCTTCTGCATGCGGCCAGAAGCCTCCCCCCAGAATTGAATTATGTATTGGTGATAGTGGGAGATGGCGAACTCAAAAGTCATTACAACTCGATGAGTCATAATCTTGGACTCGAGAGAAGAGTCCTGTTCGTGGGAGATGTGGGTGATGCAGAGCTGCCTCAGTACTACTCCGCCAGCAATGTATTGATTCTCCCAAGTAAAGATAGTTCGGAAGGATTCGGCCTCACGTTATTGGAAGCAAACGCGACGGGCATACCAGTGATCGCAAGCCGAGTGGGGGGTATACCGAGCGTTGTTAAGGACGGGTATAATGGAAATCTCGTTCCACCCAACGACCCGACGGCGCTGTCTAAAGCAATCCTGATGATGATAATGAATCCTCGGAAAGCACATGAGATGGGGCGGAACGGCCGCAAGTTTGCTGAAACACGGGATTGGAAAAAGACAGCTGCCGAAACTGAGGCAGTATACGAAGAAGCCTCAGCTTGATCGAATCTAGCGTCTCTGCTCACGAGTTACTGTGATTAACGTGAACAATATGATGCCTGTGAAAAGTGAGAGGAAGCCTAGAACACCGGCCGCTACTGAGACGAGCGCCAGGTTAGTTACGACTCGGCCCCATTGTTGATAGTAATCGAGCGTCATAAATCCGAAAACTAACGAGATTAGTATGGCAACGACTCCGAATCCTCCATAAAATGTCAGAGGATGTCTGATCGAGACAAACTTCAGAATGCTGAAGAAGACGTCAAACGCATGAACCATAGGATTATGTGACGAGGTTTGCAGGCCTTCATAATGCATACTCACCGGCACTTCAACGATCCGCATCCCAGCTCGATGTGCACGCATTATGATCTCTGAATCAACACCCATGCCATATTCCGTCGCCACCAGATTCTCTATTGCCCGCCTAGAATAGGCTCTGAATCCGCTCTGCGCGTCCACCACTCTAGCGCCAACCTTAACTCGAGTTGCCATGTCGAGCGCACGTACCCCCAGCCAACGATGCCAAGCCATACCTGTAGGTCGAGTTGATCGGCTGCCGATCACAACATCAGCCTTTTTCATCCTGATGGCATTGAGTAGTACGGGGATCTGTGACGCATCATGTTGTCCATCTGCATCTATTGTAACTAGTACGTCAGCTCCAACACCTTTAGCCCACTCGAAGCAATCACGAAGTGCGGCACCTTTCCCTAGATTCTTCTCATGAGTTAACACCACTGCCCCGAGGGTTTGTGCAATCAGTACGGTATCATCATGGCTTCCGTCGTCAACCACAACCACCTTGTCAACATAGGCCTTGGCACGGATGATGACCTTTGCTATCGTCCGCTCCTCGTTAAACGCTGGTATCGCGACTACTGTCTTCAAGGATCAGCCTTGAACAAGATGAAGGAGCTTAGCATTAAAGACGATTGTGAAAAGGTTCCCCTTGGCAGGTGTGACGAGGCGAGAGAAGCATCTGCAGCCTAATGGTTTGCGGTTAGTTGGAGGGATGTTAAATCTTAAATGTTGAAGAACGATTTGAGCTTAGAGTCTCAGCATGTTGATTCATAGATTTTCGGTTTTGTTTCGGAAACATTCCGTGTTCGTTTGGGTTGTGATTGCTGTTGCCGTTTTGAAGTTGATCCTCAGTGCGGTTGAGCCGGCGAGTTATGATATGTATTCTATCGTATCTCTGGTGGTGAATAACAAGAATCCTCTCGTTGGGCCGTGGCTTGCTCTTTATCCCTCAATCTATCTTGGAATGATGAATTCAGCCCCCATGGTCCTCCAGCAATGGTACCTAGCATCACCAGTTAACACGAATTATAATTTTCAACTACTTTCGCTACTTCTTCGATTACCGGTTTATCTTTTGGATATTGCAGTTTTGATCGCTATTTATTTCGTGGGGAAGAGAATGGCTACTCCAGAGGTTGGAAGGTTAGCTGGTTTACTTTGGTTTCTTAACCCGTTCACTCTCTTCAGCGTTGAGTTAATTGGGGTACCTGATGTTGCGGTGACATTGCTGGTTGTGGCAGCCCTCGGCTTGATTATTTCGCGACGCCCGATCTTGTCTGGGATATTTCTTGCGGTCGGCATTTGGTTGAAGTTTTATCCAATATTGTTGCTCATTCCATTGTTGTTGTATGCTCGCTCGCAAGGACTCTCATTGAGAAAGATGGCCGCTATGCTTGGCTTGAGTCTGGTTGGTCTATTCGGATACCTGTCATGGGTTCTGCCGTTCGGCTTTTTCTATCTGGCGCGGTACTCACCGGTCACTCAGCCTCTTCCGTTTATTTCCGGCGGCGAGAGTGTTGTTGACTACTCCGCATTTGTCCTGATTGCCTTCTACTGCTTACTAGGCTTGTTTGCTAAGAAAGTTAAGAGTCCGCTGCCCCTGCTGATTTCGACGCTACTAGTCTATTATCTAGTCTCAAACCCTTCTCCGCAGTACCTGATTTGGGTTATGCCCTTTATGGCATTGGATCTCGCCATCTCGAAAGATCGTTTCAAGAACGTTATTTTCGTCAGCTTCTATGCTCTGGCGTTCACTCAGTGGTTCTTCAACTCGTCCGCATTCCTCACGCCCAGTCGGTATAGTCTTCTCATGATCTCGTTTATCGGGAATTTATCGTGGTACTCGCAGGCAATTGCGAATTTCCTCGATTGGAGTCAAGTGAAGCTCATTGGGGTTTTGCTGCTGCCTCTAATCTCTTCTGGCTTCTATGCTTCAGCATTCATATATGTCGTAGAGGAATCGCGATCATGGTTTGGTGCATCTAAATATTCTCAACCGTAAGGAACGTCTGATGAGGAGATTCTCATCTCTTGAATCAACTGCAACGAGTATTTCATTGGGAGAACAGATTACTTGTCGCCCCTTTGTTAATCGGATCTCTTAAAGGCCTTCTCGCATTTGCTATCTTCTACTTACCCGGGAAAATTCATGAACCCTGGAATTTTTACGGAAATAAGATGCCGTTAGATTGGTTGTACTTATTCGCTGCATGGGATTCGGCGTTCTACCATGCGATTGCAGCAGATTGGTACCCATCTTTGATGAATGCGCTTTGGGCTTTCTTTCCGCTTTATCCGGCAACCATCAGAATGGTTGGATTATTCGGCCTCGATCTATGGTTAGCTGAATTTCTGGTTGCGGAGATCGCGGCATTCGCGAGTATTCTGGTTTTTCAAAAAGTCGTCAGCGTATACCTTACCAGAACAGAGGTTATCTCGGTAACTATTCTGTATTTTTTACTTCCGCCAGTCTTCGTCTTCACCACCGTTAGCTACTCTGAATCTTTATTCCTCTTGCTCTCCCTATTGACGTGGTATTATCACACGAAAAAAAGAGATGGAACTTCAGCGTTCTTCGCGAGCCTGACGGCCTTAACCCGAGTTTATGGATTGTTAATACTGGTGCCCCTAGGATACGATTTCTTATGTTCCAGGCAGCTCAAGAGGTTAGGATTTCTCGCTTTTCCATTTTTGGCTTTTGTAGGCTGGCTCTGGTACGCTTACCTTAAGACCGGCAACGTTCTCGCTCCCTTCTCGGCGCAATCGTTTTGGTATACAGATACAGCAAGTCAGGTTCGCGAAAGCATAAGACTCTTCATCATGTATGGTGATCCGTCCGTGTTCCGGTTTCTACAACGGTTTCAACTCCCTATTATTTTCGGCATTTTCTTTCTTGGGTTGATCACTTGGTTATGTATTCGAACGTGGAAGATTGATAGAAGCCTTGGGGTTTATTCTTCGACGTTCTTGCTGGCATTATGGCTCTTGCCAGTTGTCTCGATTCAGATAAGCCCCCTCGTTTCTCTCCCACGATTACTCTCGTTAATATTCCCAGTTGGGGTGTCGTTGAGAATTAAAGATCGAAGATGGGTTCTTCTTATGGCAGGATTACTGATTGTCCTTGACCTTCTGGCATGGTGGATGTTTCTATTCACAGATACTTTCCATTAACCGAAAGCTTGTTGGGATTATTCTTCAGCGGGCTGCGGAATAGTTGAGATAGATTATTTCGGATACATCTTTGGCGTGGCATGTGGGGTGATTGAGTTGATCCTGTGTTGCTTGCAGTTTCATTCCGATTGTGGATGCTGTGTTCAAGTTGATGCGGCTATGAAAATCATCGATCGCAAGACGTTATTCCATAACAGAAGGATCACAGCAACAACGAATGCTATCTCAAGAAAGCTCAGGAGCGAGAGGTCCAGCATTGTTGCCTTCTTAAGATGGAATCTTGAATGAAGAAAATTGACCGTAGATTTCAAACCTATCGCGCTCAGAAGACTGGTGGGCAGCAAGAAGAGTAACCGCCACTGAAGGTCTGATCCTGAAAAGAACATGAAGACTGACGGGGTTATGATCCAAGCTTGAAATAGTCGTTTGTTAAATTTTCCATTAACAAGACTCAATATCCCCATGTTTGCTAGTGCCATCATGATCCAGTTCGAGTACATTCCGCCCACGTAGTTCTTCAATACGTTTGACAAGTTGAGAACGAAGCTGCTGGGAAATTGCAGGTTAGACACTAGTATCCATATTCCAAATGCAATCGCGTTTCGCGGCATCACATATGCGGGGATCAACCCGAATAATGTCAGAAAAATCACGGATCCTCCAACTACGAAAAAACAAGTCTTCAAAGTTGGCCGATCGTTGACGCCCAATAGCCCTAATGTTACAATGATTAGCATGGCCATTACCCATGACCAAAGATGCGTTATCATCAAGAGTATGGACATGCAAAGGCTCAGAACGAGACGTGAAACACTCTGCCTCTCAACCATTCCGCGGAGAAATCTAAACAGGAACAACATCTCCACGAGCGCCAACCAAGAGTCAAAGATAGCCGCAAACGATACAACCAGAATCTGTGGTGCTAAGCTGGACATTGCAGCAGCCAGAAGCGCTACGTCCCTTCGATAGAAAAGTTTCCAGGCTAGCGAATAGTTAGCGAGGGCAGCTAGTCCCGATAGGATAGCTACTCCCACGACTAAGGCGTAAGCTGTCTCTCCCACTGCCAGTTTGATTGCGTATAATATCACAACGTATACTGCTCGCGGTTCTGATATGAATAGTGACGCCAAATTCCTCTCGCTGGTGAGTGTATCCACCGCATGCACATACCAAGCAGCATCGATGCCTACAGGTGGTTTAACATAGAAATATGGCAATAACGCAGGTACAGCGCTCAGAATTCCAATTCCCACAACATCAGCCACCCACCCTAACCGCATTCTGCGCTCATTGTCATCAATTGATTCTTGGTCGTATCGAAAGAAGCAAAAAATAAAACCACACATTATCAATAGCAAGAATAAGATCAAGGTGGCTGAATCAAATAGGCCGAACAGGTTCAAACTGAATCGCGCAACAGCTAAGATCCCAACATTTTGGGACGAGAACAAGCTGAGAACATGTACTGGGTTAACTGCAATAGCTATCATTGCAAACGTTTCAATCATGATAACCAGCGCGAAGAGCGTCGAGAGAAAGATCATGATGAGATGTCTGCTAGGGATACCGATGGCTTTCTTTGAATGATACACCATCAAAGAATATGCGAGGATGAGGTTTGCGAACAATGCTCCAAATAGACCTTGCCCCCCCAGAACCCAAAGCAACACTGTTGCTGGAAAACAGAGATGAACATACAAAATGAGACGTATCCTCCTCGCGCTGAACGTCAGGAAAGGGTAAGACGCAAAGACCATTATCGATATGGCCCAAATGATCGTGCCAACCATTTGGCCGAGGAGTCCAAGACTCACTTCGGATTCAGTATACCCGAATTGAAATGTCAACCCAGATTGGTGCAGAATATAAGATAGCGAAGCGAGTAGAGCTAACGCCCCACATAATGCCACCGCGTATGCAATTTTATAATCCTTTGAGTAGCGATTCTTGAACAATCCAAATCCGCGAATTGATGTTCAAATTTCCCAAGTTGAAGAGGGAAGGTTAGTTGTCGCAGAGACCTTCTCAAGGTAATCCATTACGTTCATCAGCCGAGAGGCTTCTTGCCTTCCGGCGCCTGTCATGGATGGTCTCCATTTAGGTTGACGGTCTCGTCATTGAATATGATAATTTTCAGAAGCACAGGTTCGCCGCGGGGGAAGCTTGACTTGGCATTTTCATCCCCCTCTGTGGGTGCGAAGTTGATACTGACATTTCTCTGGTGTAACGGGGTTACCGTCGTGAAGGTTGTAGTCGTTGTAGTTATCTGGTTTGAACTTGTCGTGCTTGCTTGTGAGGAGGAGCTAGTCGAAGCGAATGCTGTCGACCTGGTTGTAGCGTATTGGTATTGGTATTGATTGGTTTTCTGTGCCTTAGTGAAAGCATTGCCTTGATTCCCTGTGGCAACCGCAGCGAAAAATCCTCCCACTCCAGAAACGATGAGCAGCAACATGACCGAAGATATCGCTATCTTGTAAGCAGCAGCTTGACCACTAGTATGTCTCAAGGCCTTTCGAATTATTCCCATGGTGGTACGTTTTAAGAGTTTACCATGGTGGTTCGTCGATGAGCTATCTACCAACGTGTGCCCCTTTATGTGAAAGAGAGGAATGTTTGTGAAGAATGTGGGATAGAACAGGTGCCATGACTCTAGGCCATTATTCCATGGCATGTGGCACACAGATTATGTGTTGCGACGTCGAGAGTTCAGATCGAAGTCTTCTGAAGGTGTTTCTCAAGGTCTCCGTCGGTT